>DATNKC010000465.1:0-4940 GCA_035603615.1 Steroidobacteraceae bacterium
GCCGGCGTCAATGCCAAGGGCGAATTGGCGGTGCCGTTCGACGGGCTGAACGGCAAGCCGCGTCATTGGGTCGAGACGGCGCCCTTCGTATGGCGCGATCAGGATAGCCACGAGCGCTTGGCGGCCAAGGTGGTCGACGGCAAGGTCGTGCGCTTCAGCATCGATGGCATATCCCCATTCATGGTGCTCGACCGCGTGCAGTGGTATGCGAATGCGGCATGGCTGTTGCTTGCGCTCTATGGCGCCTTGGCGGCGCTGCTCCTGACCGCCGTATTTTGGCCGATCACCGCGATCGTGCGCCGCCGCTTCGGGGCGGGCTTGGCGCTCGGACCCGACGCGCTGCGCGCCTATCGATGGAGCAAGGTCGGGTCGATCTTGCTGCTCGCGGCACTGGGGCTGTGGGGATTCACGATCACCCGCATGTTCGGCGACTTCAACAACCTCAGCAACAAGTTCAACGGCACCATCCGTTTCACGGAGGTGTTCGGCATTCTGGCGTTCCTGTTGGGATCCGCCTTGATCGCTTGGAATCTGTGGACGGTATGGAAAGGAACGCGTCGCTGGCCCGCCAAAGTGTGGAGCATCGTGCTCGCGCTGTCGGCGTTCATCGTGCTGTGGTTTGCGTTCACATTCAATCTATTCACCTTGGGGGTATATTTCTAATGGCCGCCTTGCAGCTGCGCGTCGAGGTGGAGAAACTGCGTCTATCGGCGCCGTTTCGCATCTCGGGATTTGTATTCGAGGAGCAGGAGGTCGTGGTCGTGACGCTCGACGATGGTGAACATCGCGGCCGCGGCGAAGCCTCCGGTGTGTACTACTTGGGCGACACTGCGCAAACCATGGTTGCCGCGATCGAAGCGGTGCGCGGCACCATCGAACGAGGCATCGATCGTACCGCGCTGCAACGATTGCTGCCGGCGGGCGGCGCGCGCAACGCGGTCGACTGCGCAGTGTGGGAGCTCGAGGCGCATCGCCTGGGCGTCGCGGTCTGGGAACTTGCCGATATCGATGCGCCCAAGCCTCTGGTAACGACGTTCACGTTGGGCGCCGACGATCCCGCCACGATGGCGGCCGGCGCGCGCAAATTCGCGCAGGCGAAATCCCTGAAGTTGAAGTTAACGGGCGATCTTAAGGACGACATCGAGCGGGTGCGCGCGGTGCGCGCCGCACGTCCTGAAGTTTGGATGGGCGTCGACGCCAATCAAGGATACGGCATCGAGTCGCTCGGTTCTCTGATGGGGGTGCTGGAGTCGGCAAACGTCTCCTTGCTCGAGCAGCCCTTGAAGCGTGGCCGCGAGGCCGATCTCGCCGGATTCAAATCAAAGATCCCGATTGCCGCCGACGAAAGCGTGCTGACGCTTGCCGACGTCCCGGGGCTGGTCGGGCGTTTCAACGTCGTGAACATCAAGCTGGACAAATGCGGCGGCTTGACCGAAGGGCTGGCGATGGCGCGCGAGGCGCGCCGCCTAGGGTTGGGCGTCATGGTCGGCAACATGGTTGGCACCAGTCTTGCGATGGCGCCGGCGTTCGTGCTCGGACAATTATGCGACGTCGTGGATTTGGATGGTCCCATTTTTCTCGCCAAGGATCGTACGCCGAGCATGACGTACACCAATGGCAGTGCCTGGAGCGGTGAGCAAGTGTGGGGCGGGACGCACGCTTAAGGCGATGAGCGCGAACCAGCAGACATGGTTCGGTCAGCCGCGCGGCCTCACGATACTTTTTTTGACCGAGATGTGGGAGATTTTCTCCTACTACGGCATGCGCGCCTTGCTGGTCTACTACATGACCAAGCAATTGCTGATCGGCCAGGAAAAAGCCTCCCTCATTTATGGCACTTATCAAGCGCTGGCCTATTTCACGCCGATTTTCGGCGGCTTGATCGCGGATCGGTGGCTTGGCAAGCGTCGCGCCGTAATCATCGGCGGCAGCATCATGGCCGCCGGGCATTTCATGATGACCTTCGAGCCGCTCTTTTACCCGGCGCTCTTAACAATTGCACTCGGCAACGGCTTGTTCCTGCCGAGCTTGCCCAGCCAAATCGATGGTCTCTATCGCCCCGATGATCCGCGCCGCGGCTGGGCCTACAACGTCTACTACGTCGGCATCAACCTCGGCGGCTTCTTGGCGCCGCTGATCTGCGGCGCGCTGGGGGAATTGTACGGCTGGCATTGGGGCTTCGGCGCCGCCGGCGTCGGAATGCTCCTGGGTCTCGTGATCTATATTCTCGGCGGCAAATACTTGCCCGGCCAGGATCGCACGGTGAAGCAGACTGTCGCGCCTGCCACGCCGCAGGCGTCGGCGCGCAAGTATCGTTCTACGTTTATTCTGCTGTTTGCCGTCGCGGTTGCCGCCACGGTTTTTCGCGTCGCCTACGAACAGTATGGCAATACGCTGGCGCTATGGACTGATGTTGGTGTTGATCGAAGCATCGGGTCTTGGACCATTCCGATGACCTGGTTCCCGAGTTTGGATCCTCTGCTGGTCATCATGATGACACCGCTACTGCTCGCGCATTGGCGCCGCCGCGCGCAAGCCGGATCGCCAGGATCCGCGATGAGGAAAATGGCCTTAGGCGCGCTGATTGTCGCGGCGGCGTATCTGGTGCTCACGACAGTGGCCCTTGCGTCCGGAGCGGGACGGGCCAGTTGGTTGTGGCTGGTGCTGTTCTTCGTGGTCTTTACCTTTGGCGAACTCTACATTCTACCGACGGGCCTAGGCCTGTTTGCGCGCCTGGCACCGATTGGCTACGGCGCGACCACCGTGGCCGCGTGGTTCTTCGTGATCAGCAGTGGGACGCTGTTGGCGGGTGTTGTCGGTACGTTGTGGAGCCACATCAGCCACGCGGAGTTCTTCGCGACTTTGACCGTCATCTGCGCGATCGCAGCGGCCATGCTGCTCGCGCTCGATCGCCCCATACGACGCATCGAGGCGGCGCGCGCTGCTGAGATTGCTGCGTTAAACGCCGTCCAACCGGAGCTTTCATGAAAATTCACATCCTTCCCTTATTGGCGCTCTTCGGCATCTCGGCGGCCGTCGCCGCGCCGCCCAACGGGTTCGAGGCCCGCGTGGAAGGTCTGCGCAAGCAGATTGGCGTTCCCGGCATGGCCGTCGCCATAGTCGAGAACGACAAGGTCACGCTCGCCAAAGGATTCGGCGTCAAGCGGCTCGGCTCGCCGGAGCGGGTCGATGCCGACACGATTTTTCCAACCGGCTCAACCGGCAAGGCCTTCACCGTGGCGGCGCTCGGCATTCTCGTCGATCAGGGGAAAATAGGCTGGGACGACAAAGTCATCGATCACTTACCGGGCTTTCAAATGTATGACCCGTGGGTGACCCGCGAGATGACGATTCGCGATCTGCTCGTACACCGCAGCGGCTTGGGGCTCGGCGCGGGGGATCTGTTGTTCGTGCCGCGCACGAATTTGAGCCGCGCCGAATCGGTGCGGCGGCTGCGCTACATCAAACCCGCGACCAGCTTCCGCAGCGCCTATGCCTACGACAACATTTTGTACATGGTGGCGGGTCAACTGATCGAAGAAGTCACGGGCGAAACCTGGGAGAAGTTTACCGCTGACCACGTGCTCAAAGCGGCAGGGATGCTGCATTCCACCACGGACAACGAAGGCCACTTCGCGAGTCCCGACCGCGCTCAACCGCATGCGCGCATGAACGGCGGCTTGCGCGGTGTGGGCGATCAGTCGGTGCTCAATGAGCGCGACAATCTAGGCAGCAACGCATCCCCGGCCGGCGGCTTGGCGGTCAGCGCCAATGATATGGCGCGGTGGCTGATGATTCAGCTCGATGGCGGCGCGCTTCCCGACAATGGGGGCCGGCTGTTCAGCGAGGCGGCGCACGATCAAATGTGGAAGCCGGTTGTACTTCAGCCGGTGGGTCCGCGAGTCGGTGTGATGGCGCCGACCCAGCCCATGTTCAACACCTACGCGCTCGGCTGGGATGTCCGCGATTATCGCGGCGCCAAGATCGTCTGGCACGGCGGTGCCGTGTTCGGCTTTCTGACCGCAGTGGTGCTGATTCCGGAAAAGCACGTGGGATTCTCGATCGAGATCAACAGCGAGGACGGTGGGATCATCATCGGGCTGATGTATGAACTGCTCGATCACTACCTAGGGATTCCCAAGGACACTTGGCCGGAAAAAATCCTCGCCGAGCGGCAGCAGCGCGTGCAGGAAGCGCTGAAGGCCTATCAGTCGGCGTCGGCAACGCCCGCGAAAATTGGTCCGTCGCTGCCGCTCGATCGCTACGTCGGCACCTACAGCGATCCGTGGTACGGCAACATCGAAATCGGACAGGCCAATGGTGCGCTCACGATCGATTTCAAATCGACGCCGCGCATGGGCGGGGCACTCGAGCATTGGCAATACGATAGCTTCGTGACGCGCTTCGACGATAAGACCATCGAGCCGGCGTACGTCACGTTCGGCTTGAATGCGGACGGCAAGGTTGAGCACATCACCCTGAAAGCGGTGTCGCCGCTCGCGGATTTCAGTTACGACTATCAGGACCTGTCCTTCACGCCGGTGGCGCAGAAGTCCAAATAAAAAGATTCGATCGGTTTTGAAGAAATTGGGGGAGTGAACTATATGAACGCCCGGAACATTTTTGCCATTGCCGCCTGCGCCGCAGCAGTCCTTGTGCAAGCATCGGCGGCCGGAGCCGCAACCGGCGGCGTCGCACCTGCAACCGCCGCGGTCCCAACTGCGCCGGCCGCGGCTGCTCCCGTTGGGGCCGCTGCCGCCGCGTCGGAATCGAGCGCACATCCGCTCGACCGCGCCGAGCTCGAATCTTGGCTGGACGGCATGGTTCCCTATGCGTTGAAGGCCGGCGATATGGCGGGCGCCGTCGTCGTTGTGGTCAAGGATGGGACCGTGCTCCTGCAGAAGGGATACGGATATGCGGACGTGAGCAAGAAACTTCGC
>DATNKC010000466.1:0-10801 GCA_035603615.1 Steroidobacteraceae bacterium
GCGTGGCGCGGGGCCAAGAACGACCCCGGTATGTTCATTCTTCGCAATCGGCCAAAGAAGCAATTTATTCAGCGAATGTTAAATTAAGTACCTTAAAAAGGAATTCAGTTGGCGATCGGAGTGCCACAATAGGCCCGCGAAGCGCAGTTATGCCGACAACGAGTGCTCGCCGGAGATGTGTCGAACAACTAAAAGCAGAGGGAGTAGTGACCAAACTCGACCCTAAAGCGCCTGCAAAAGGCCGCAAGAAATCAGGGCGCGGCCGTCCGAAACAATCTGACGATGGGGTAAAGGCCCGCGGCCGCCTACTCGATGCTGCCGAATTATTGTTTGCCGAGCGGGGTTTCTACGGAGTGACGACCCGGCAGGTTGCGGACGCCGCCAGTGTCGACGTCGCACTGATTTATTATCACTTCAAGAGCAAATCCAGCTTATTCGATGGTGTGTTCGAGCGTCGCGCGCGGCCGCTGGTCTCGGCGCGTCGCGATTCGCTGCGCGCCTATGTGGTCAATAGCGCTGTAATCACGGTGGAGGGTGCCATCGCTGCGTTCATCAACCCGATGATCAACCTGTCCCTGCACGGCGAAGCGGGCTGGAAGAGCTATTTCGCGCTGGTCGCACAAATCGACAATACGCCTTGGGGCGGTGAGATTATTCATCGCTACTTCGATGACAACGTGCTCGAGTTGATTGAAATTTTGCAGACGGCGCTTCCGGGCAGCCCGAAGAAGGAACTCTACTGGGCCTACAATTTCCTCGCCGGATCCATGATGTTGGCGCTTTCCGGCACAGAGCGGGTCGACCGGTTATCGAAAGGCCTTTGTCGGGCGAAAGACTTGGAGGCGGTGCGGCTGAGATTGCTCAATTATTGCGCGGGCGGATTCTTAGCGATGATCACTGCCGAGCGTTTGAGTGGCCGCGCCTGAGCCGCGCGATGCGGTGAGTTGCGCACGTTTCCCGCCCGCCATCGGCGCGGCATTCCCGAACGGCATTTGTTCCAAAATGCGACTTCCTTGGCAGTTGCCGATCGTATTCCGTGGTCGACTGCGGTTCTAAAGGATTAGAGCACTATGCAGCGCAGCGCCTCCAGTTCGGATTCTTTGACCAAGCGGGCGTTGCGAGGCGTACTGCGTCTGGTGTTTCGCCTCTCCATCACGGGGGACCCGGCGTCATTTCACAATGAACGCACGTTGATCGTGGCGAATCATGAGTCGTTTCTAGACGGCCTGCTGCTCGCTCTCTTTCTACCGGTGCGCGCGACGTTTGTGGTGCACACCGAGGTGGTTAAGAATTCGCTATTTCGGCGCTTGCTCACTCTGATTCCGCATGTAGTCGTGGATTCCACAAGTCCGCTGGCGATCAAGGTGATTTGCAAATTGGTGGAAAGCGGCGAGCCTGTCGCGATCTTTCCGGAAGGTCGCCTGACGGTAACCGGCTCGCTCATGAAGGTTTACGACGGGGCCGGCTTCGTCGCAGCAAGGACGGGCGCGACGATCGTGCCGGTGCGAATCGAAGGTGCGGGCCAAAGCTACTTTGGACGTCTCGCGGGAATCTATCCGCTGAAATTATTCCCGAAAATCAGCATCTTCATTCAGCCCAGGCGAAGTATCCCAATGCCGCAGCTGACGTCAGCCAAGCTGCGCCGACGGCGCGCGGGCGAGCTCATGCGCCGGATCCTGCTTGACATGATCGTCGCGACTCGGCCGCAACGCACTTTGTTTGAAGCATTCCTGGACGCGAAACGGACCTTCGGCTCCCACTATCGCCTGGTCGAGGACATTCGGATGCAGGAGGAGTCGTACGGCTCCATTCTTAAGATGTCGCTCGCGCTGGCACGCATTCTGCGGCCGATGACGCAGGAAGATGAAATCATCGGCGTGATGACCCCCAACGCCGCGCCGACTCTGGGCCTGATTCTCGGCCTGTCGGCCATCAGGCGGGTACCGGCGATGCTCAACTACACGGCGGGCGTCGACGGAATTCAAGCGGCGTGCACCGCGGCCAAAATCACCAAAGTCATTACCTCGCGCGCCTTCGTCGAGAAGGCACGCTTGCAGGCCGTCATCGATCGGCTATCCGAGATCGAGGTGTACTACCTGGAGGACTTGAAGAGCCGATTCACCTGGACCGATCGGCTCTGGGTGATGTGGAAGTACGCGCTTCCGCGATCCGCGCTCGCGCCGCAAGGATCCTTCGATCCCGCCATCGTTCTGTTTACGTCGGGCTCCGAAGGAAAACCGAAGGGTGTGGTGCATTCGCACGCCTCGCTCCTCTCCAATGTCGCCCAGGTACGCTCGGTCGCGGATTTCTCGCCGCTCGATAAATTCATGATTGCATTGCCTTTGTTCCATTCGTTTGGTCTTACCTGCGGCGCGATCATGCCGTTGGTGTCCGGCTGCAAAGTCTTCTTGTATCCAAGTCCGCTTCACTACCGCATCATTCCCGAGCTGGTGTACGACCGCAATTGTACGGTTCTGTTCGGCACCTCGACCTTCCTGGGCAATTACGGCAAGTTTGCGCATCCCTACGATTTCGGGCGATTGCGCTACGTGGTGTCGGGTGCGGAAAAGCTTTCGGATGATGTGCGTACTTTATGGATCGAGAAGTTCGGTATTCGCGTGCTCGAGGGCTATGGCGTCACTGAGTGCGCCCCAGTCGTGGCCGTCAACACCCCGATGTCGTGCCGTTTGCGCACAGTCGGTCAGCTGGTCCCTGGAATGGAATTCCAATTGGAGCCCGTGCCCGGAATCGACACCGGCGGGGTGCTCCACGTCAAGGGCCCCAACATCATGAAAGGCTATTTGACCTACGATCGCCCCGGCGTCCTTCAGCCGCCGAATTCCCTCGGGTTTGGGTGGCATAGCACAGGCGACATCGTTTATCTCGATGAGGATGACTTCGTCCACATCCGCGGCCGCGTCAAGCGCTTCGCCAAAATTGCCGGCGAAATGGTGTCGCTCGAGGTTGTCGAAAGCCTCGCCACGCAGGCGATGCCGGGATTTAGTCATGCGGCTTCGACGCGGCCGGACGCTGCCAAAGGCGAAGCCATAGTGCTCTTTACAACGGCGAGCGAGCTGACGCGCGAGAAATTGAGTGCGACCGCAAAAATCTTGGGGCTTCCCGAGCTTGCGGTGGCCCGCGTCATCATGACTTTGAAGGAGATCCCGGCGTTGGGTTCCGGCAAGACGGACTATGTGAGGTTAAAGAGCTTGGCCGAGGCCGGCGCGAACCCGGCGATGACGGTTCCGGCTGCCGTGCCGTGAGCTCTGGGCCACAAGTGCAATCGGAGGCGCTGTGGACTCGCGGCATGGCGGCCGTCCTGGCGTCGCAGTTTCTGTCGGCACTGGCCGATAATGCTTTGCTGTTCGTCGCGCTCGCGCTGCTCAAGATCAATCACTATGCGGAATGGACTCAGCCAGTGCTACAAGAGTTCTTTGTCGCCGCCTACATTGTGCTCGCGCCGTTCGCGGGACCCCTGGCGGACTGCCTGCCGAAGGGCCGAGCCATGCTGATCGCCAATGGCTTGAAGTTCGTCGGCGCCGTCGGGATTTGCATTGGCTTGAATCCCTTTCTTGCCTACGGTTTCGTCGGCATCGGTGCGGCCGCGTATTCGCCGGCAAAATACGGAATACTCTCGGAGCTCACAACAACCGCGCAATTGGTCAAAGCCAACAGCCTCATCGAGTCCTCCACCATCGCCGCCATTTTGGTGGGGGCCATTGCCGGAGGCACGCTCGCAGACTGGAACGTGCAAGGCGCATTGTGGCTCGTCGCAGTCTGCTATGCCCTCGCGGCCGCGACCAATCTTGCGGTCCCCAAACTGACCCCCGTGCACCCATTGGAGCGGCTGTCGATCCCGGCAGTTCTGCGCGACTTCGCGCGGGCGTGCCGATCATTGATGGCGGTGCGTGACGCGCGATTCTCGATCGCGGGGACCTGTCTGTTTTGGGGCATCGGCTCGACCATGCGATTCCTGTTGATCGCCTGGGTGCCGTTTGCGCTGGGTATCCTCAACAATCGTACACCGGCATACCTTAATGCCATGACGGCGGTAGGCATCGTGCTGGGTGCCGCGCTCGCCGGCAAATTCGTCACGGTATCGAGCGCGCAGCGGGCGCTGCCGAGCGGTGTGCTGATCGGCGTGGCCGTGTGCGTGATGTCGGTGGTCCACTCGTTGCCGGTCGCGTTCGGTGTATTGGCGCTGATCGGCGCCGCGGGTGGCTTCTTTGTGGTTCCGTTGAATGCATTGCTGCAGGAGCGCGGCCACAATACCGTTGGCACCGGGCACGCGATCGCCATCCAAAATTTGGGCGAGAACGCGACCATGCTCATCATGATCGGTGTGTACGCGTTGCTCGTTCGGGCGGGTGTGCGCATCGATCTGATCGCGCTGGTGTTCGGCGTCGCATTTTCTCTCGCCATTGCGGGGTTGTGGGTCTATCGAAGGTCGTACATGAACGTGGCAGCCGCCGCGATCTAAGTCGGGGCAGGCGCTAAATATGGGACTTATCCCCGGTTCACGCCGGTGAGGGGCACGTCAGCCCCTCTTCACTACCAAAAATCAATTGCGCTTCCCGCGAACTCGTTTCCCTGCCGCCTTGTCCAGCAGCGCCCGTCCCTCCGTTATCCGCCCTCGACCGCGCGCGGCACGCAATTGGAAGCGAGTTTCGGCGTCGAAGTCCGCCAACAGAATCGTGGCCATCTCCTCAATGAGCTTGGTCACGCTCACCTTTCGTGATTTCGCAACCAACTTAAGGCGCGTCCGCTTTTCCTCTGGAAGTCGTATGATCAAAGCGCTCATGTTTGCTCCTTCAACAGTTGTGTCGGCGTAACCACAGAAATGTACGGAAATCTCAGCTCCCCACCACGCAGATCGCGCACGTTGCGCGTCACGAGATAGTCGGCCTGCCCCGCGACCGCCAGCTCCACGAGATGATTGTCAGCCTCATCGCCGAGATTGGGCCTCCAGGCGTAGTAAATTCGTGTCCACTGGCAGACCGACAGAAATATGTCCAAGAAGGCATCGCGTTCCGCAGCCGTTAGTTTTGCCTGGCGCCAAATCGATTCGCGGCCCAATAGATCCTCATATTCTGCAAGGAGCGGCGCTCCCATAAGCGGCCTAAAACGTCCTTCAAGACAATGTCGCAGCACGCTATTTGCATGGCCTGAGCCGCAAACGCCAGCTTCTCGAATATCCACGGGCCTGGTTAGCGGATTCTGTCTAAAAGCGCATGCTCACGGTAGCTCCGCCGCCAGGCGTACTCGAAACGTCGACCGTTGCAGCATGAGCCGTGGCTATCTGGCGAACGAGTGTCAGGCCGACGCCGCTACCTTGGCGCTTGGTCGTGAAAAAGGGCACGAATATCTTCTCCCGCTGATCCGGGGCAATGCCGGGACCATTGTCCGCGACCACGATGGCCACGCGACCGTCCGGATCACGGTGCGCGGACAAGCCGATGCGGCCGTCCGGCGTATCGCGCAGCGCCTCGATCGCGTTGCGGACCAGATTGATGAGGGCCTGATCGAGCAATTCGATGTCTGCAGCGATTTCGAGTGTTTCCGGCTCGACGGCCGTCGTCAAATGAATGTCGCGGGCCGCCAGATCGCCGGCGAGCAGCCGCTGCAGTCGCGCGAAGATGCGCTGCACCGGGGCAATCTCGATTTGTGTCACCAGGTGTTTGGTTAGGCGACGGTGATTTTGCACGAAATGTAATAGTCCTTGGCTGCGCCGGGTGACTGTTTCCAGGGCTTCCGCAGCGTCTGTCAGGGCGGCTGCGCGTGGATCATCCGCCGGCAGCTGCTTGATCACGCCGGTTACCAGATCGTGAGCCGTGGCCGCGAGCGATGACACAGGAGTAAGAGAATTCATGACCTCATGGGCCATGACGCGAATGACGGTCTGCCACGCGACCATCTCCTGAGCGCTCATTTCACTCTCAATATTCTGCAGCGAAATGAGTCGATAGCGGATGCCGCCAAGCGCCAATTCAGTCACCGCCACCTTGAGCTGCAGAGTGCCCGTTGGGCGCTCCATCCGCAGGATTGCGGCGGTTCCCGGTCGGATCGAATCCATGCCGACAGAGAACGCCTCGCCGTGACGTGCGAACTGCGTCGTTTCCGTGAGCGCGGTTCCAAACAACCGCCGCGCGGCCATGTTGAGCAGTTTGACCCCGCCGCGTTCGTCAGTAGAGATCAATGCGACCGGGACATGCGCGATGAGGGTCTGAAAATAGCGGGCCTGCTCTTCGCGCTCTGATCTGACCAGCCGAAGCTGCGTCAACACGCGCGTCATTGCCGACCCCAGTTCACTGTGGGCACTATCGGCAAGCAGTCCCGAAAAACTTTGCGATGTATCATCGAAGGAGATGGCTTCGAGAAATCTCGCCACCTCCCGGCTTGATCGCGTCGCCAATCGAACGAGCGCAACCAGCTGAGCCAGCGCAGTCGCCAGGACTAGCGAAATGGTCACATACCAACGGGTCTGCGCGATCATCCACGCGGCACCCACGATCGTGAGCGCCAGTGCCGCGGTGCGCAGAGCGACGCTCGCGCGAAAGCGGCTATAGGCCATATTTCATTTTCCGCCGGTACAGTGAGGCGCGCGTGAGCCCCAGGCTTGCCGCCGCACGACTGATGTTCCCCTTGTTCTCGGCAAGTGCGCGCGCCACGGCGCCTCTTTCAATGTCGTCGAGCCTAGACGTGTCGTGGGAGCCAGTCGTGGAAGAATTTGTCCGGTCTGTCGCGAGCGAAAAGTCGTCGGCCTCCAATATGGCGCCCTCGCTCAAAATTACGGCACGCTCTACCGCATGACGCAGCGCACGCACATTGCCAGGCCAAGCGTGGGCCATCACTTCGTCCAGCGCAGTGGCGCTCAGACGCTTGACGGGGAAATTGTATTTTTGCGCATAAAACGCGATGAAGTGTTCCAGCAACAATGGAATATCCTCACGCCGCTCTCGCAACGGCGGCAAACTAATTTCCACGGTATTGATGCGATAAAACAGATCCTGTCGAAACCTATCTGCATCGGCAAGGTGCTCCGGGGTGAGATTGGTGGCCGAGATGAGCCTCACGTCGATAGGCTCCGGTTTGTCGGCGCCTACCGGCACGACTTCGCGGCGCTCCAGTGCTGTGAGCAATTTGCTTTGCAGATGCAGCGGCACGTTGCCGATCTCGTCGAGAAACAGGGTGCCGCCGGCAGCTGCGCGGAACAGGCCAACGCGATCTTCGCGAGCGTCAGTGAAAGCGCCGCGTCGATGGCCGAATAGCTCGCTTTCGAAAAGCTGTGGCGACAATGCCCCCAGATCGACTCGCAAGAACACTTCGCCCGCGCGGCGTGAGTGGCGATGGATCTCGCGAGCGACCAACTCCTTGCCCGTCCCGTTCTCACCCAGGATGAGTACATTCGCATCCGTCGGGGCTGTCCGGCGGATCGTGTCGAGCACCCGCAGCGCAGCCGAGGATGTCCCGATCATTTCCACTTCAGTATTCGTGGCGGCGGCGAGCCCGCGATTGCGGTTGCGCAGTTGCACGGTCTCCATGCGCGAGCGGCGTAGATTGACGGCGGCCAATAGCGTCGCGAGCAATCTTTCGTTTTCCCAAGGTTTCGTGACGAAGTCCGCCGCGCCCTGCTTCATGGCTTGCACTGCCAACTCGACACCGCTGTGGGCTGTGACCAGCACGACAACCGCCTGCGGGTCGAGCAGCAGCACTTCCGAAAGCCGCTTCAACCCCTCCGCGCCATCATCGGCACCCGCGGCGAAATTCATGTCGAGCAGGAGGACGTCAAAGGCACCTTTTCGCACTAGATCCGGCAACAGGGAAGGGTCACGCAAAGTTTGAACGTAAGTGAAATGGCGCTTCAGCAAGAGTCGGGCTGCGAGCAGGATGTCCTCCTCATCATCGACAATCAGAATGCGTGCGGAGTTGAGTTCCGAGGTCATGTGTTCGAAAACGGACAGGTGTCCGGTCACTTGTACGCCACCGGTCACTCGAATGCCAGGGGCGGGCCCTAACTCATTGAAATCACAGGGTCAGGCCTTTTGGCGCGGTAATTGCTATTTCACTATATGGGTTACACAGACCACATTTTCGCGCAGCGAGCCCGCATCACTCGTCTCTTTCGAAGAGTTCAGGACCGGCGCCCGTCCGTGCTTGCAGCTCAATCGCCGGGTGGTGGCATGGACACCCCGCTTGTCCGCGCACCCGCTTGGCGGCGCTTTGTCCCCTACGGGATCGGCGCGCTTCTGCTTCTGGGTGTCATCGTCTGGCTGCTCGCGGGCGCGAATCGTCATGTTTATCGCGTGCCGATCGACCGACTCACTTTCGGAGAAGTGACACAAGGCCCGTTCGAGGACTTCATCGCCGTGCGTAGCACGGCCGCGCCTTTCACAACTCATTATTTGACCGCTGATCAGGGCGGCACCGTAAAAGAAGTTCTGGCCGAGGACGGTACAACGGTAAAAGCCGGACAGCCACTCATCATACTGGTCAACACGGCGTTGCAGCTGCAGGTCGCTTCGCGCGAGGCGGACACGGCCAGCCAGATCAACTCGCTGGAAAACACCAAATTGCAATTGGAAGAGACTCGCTTTAAATACCAACACGATCTGCTCGACATCGAACATCAGATCAGCAAACTGACTGGGGATCTCGCGCGCGATAAAATTCTGCTCGACGGCAACGCCATCGCCCCCGCGCTCTACAAGCAGGAAGAGGAAGAATATTCCTATGAGCTAAAGCTCCGAGCCGCAACCACAGCCTCACGCGATGCCGAGCAAAAAGTGCGCTCCAGCCAGCTTACTCAGCTTCAGGAAACCCTCGCGCGCTTAAATGACAGCATCGCGACCGCCAAGGCAAGCCTCGATGCGCTCACGGTCCGCGCCCCGACGGACGGGCATTTGACTGCGCTCAATGCCGAAGTAGGCCAATCCAAAGCGCCGGGCACCGTGCTGGGACAGGTCGACTCGCTCGACCGCTTTAAACTCACCGCTCAGGTGGATGAATTTTATCTCGGACGCATTGTGCTCGGACAGGTCGCCCTTTTCACCAGCGATGGGCGCGACTACAAAGCCAGCATTGCCAAAATCTACCCACAGGTCGCCAACGGCACCTTCCGGATCGATCTCAACTTCGATAACCCGAGTCCTCAGGGCATTCACACCGGCCAAGCATTCGATATCCGGGTGGAATTAGGAAGGGCAGCCACGGCAAAAATGCTTCCCAATGGGCCCTTCTATCAGGAGACCGGTGGCAACTGGGTGTTTGTGGTGGCGCCGGACGGACGCTACGCGACCCGCCGAAACGTTCGCCTCGGCCGACGCAATCCCGAACATGTCGAAGTCCTCGACGGCCTGCAGACCGGCGAAAAGGTCATTGTTTCCGGTTATGAGGCGTTCCAGAAGATCGAGCGCGTCGAATTCGAAAAGCCCGAGCACGGCAGTCACTGATCACAGCGGAGAAACCATTGATAACGCTCAAGCAACTCACCAAGATCTATCGGACCACCGAGGTTGAAACCGCAGCGCTGCGCGACATTAATCTTAAGGTCACGGTCGGCGAGTTCATCGCGGTGATGGGACCGTCCGGTTGCGGCAAGTCCACTTTTCTTAACATCGTCGGCATGCTCGACAGTCCGACCGGCGGTGAATATTGGTTCGGTGATCAAAACATCGCGGGGCGTTCAGAGACACAGCTGTCGGAACTGCGAAAGAATTCAATTGGGTTTGTTTTTCAGAGCTTCAATCTGATCGACGAGCTAAACGTCTCCGAGAATGTTGAGTTGGCGCTGCTCTACCATCGGGATATCTCTCGTAGTGAGCGTAAGACCCGCGTACACGACGCCTTGGCGCGCGTGAAAATCGGGCATCGAGCCCGGCACATGCCACAACAACTGTCCGGCGGCCAGCAGCAGCGCGTCGCCATCGCCCGCGCCGTGGTCTCGCGGCCCAAATTGATCCTGGCCGACGAGCCCACCGGCAA
Source organism: Steroidobacteraceae bacterium (assembly GCA_035603615.1). GTDB lineage: Bacteria > Pseudomonadota > Gammaproteobacteria > Steroidobacterales > Steroidobacteraceae > Bog-1198. The sequence continues at coordinate 9,982 of DATNKC010000466.1, forward strand.
TCTCGACTCGGCCAACGGAGAAGAGGTGATGCAGCTGCTGACCGAGATGAACGGCGAGGGCACCACCGTTGTGATGGTCACGCATTCTCATTCGCATGCGGAGTATGCCCATCGCATCGTGAATCTGCTTGATGGGGCATTGGTGACCGAAAGCATTAGACAGGTCCTCTAAGGAGGCTTTCGATGTTCCGCCATTACCTCACGACGGCCTTTCGCAATTTCGCCAAACACCGGCTCTACAGCTTCATCAACATCGCCGGTTTAGCGGTCGGGCTCGCCTGTGCGATCTTCATCGTTCTCTTCTTGCGCGACGAACTTTCGTACGACCGATGGATTCCCGATAGCGAAAACCTCTATCGAGTCGAGGTCAATAACGTAGTTCCCGGCCGCGAATTGATGAAAGCGGCGGTAGCGCCATTTCCCATGCCCCGCTCGATGCAGGATCATATTCCAGAAGTCAAAGCGATGACGCGATTGGCGCGGGAGCCGATGGATGTGAGAGCGGGCGATCGTCAGTTCTCTGAAACGGTCGATGTTGTAGACCCCAACTTCTTTCAGCTGTTCAAACTACCGCTCCTACGCGGTGATCCGGCGGCCGTGCTCGCGCATCCTGAGTCGATTGTTTTGTCGCAAAGTGAGGCGCGGAAGTACTTTGGCGATGCCGACCCCATCGGAAAGACACTCGATGTCACCGAAGGATTTGGATTTGGCGGGACTAACGCGACGGTGCATCCACTCACTGTCACGGGGATACTGCGCGATTTACCGCATAACACGCATCTTCTCGCCGACTTCATCATGCCCAATTCCTCGCAAGCGG
>DATNKC010000467.1:0-2673 GCA_035603615.1 Steroidobacteraceae bacterium
CCAGGGCCTCGATTCTCCTTACCCTCCCTGGCGGGAACTGCGGCCGATCAATATCACATGCCGCGGCCGGCGGATGTTGGCGGCGACATCTGAGTTTCCGGCCTACGAGTGTTCATGAGGCGACAGGACCGAGCCATTCGACAATCGTCCTCCGGCACTGTGAGATTGAGCGTCCCGCGTTGAAAGCCAGGGGGCATGGGAAGCTTCGAGGTCCTGGTCTTCCGGGCCTCGAAGCTTCCCATGCCCTCTGGTCACGCGAGCCGCTCAAACTCACAGTTGCCGAGTCGTTACTTCGGCACATCCTTAGCCAGGAACATCCAAGTCTCGACCACGGTATCGGGATTCAGGGACAGGCTGTCGATGCCTTGTTCAACCAGCCAGCGCGCCAATTCCGGGTGATCCGAGGGGCCCTGGCCGCAGATACCGACGTACTTGCCCTGTTTCTTGCAGGCTTTGATGGCCATGGCCATGAGCGCTTTCACCGCCTCGTCGCGCTCGTCGAAGGATTTGGCCACGACGCTGGAGTCGCGGTCCAAACCCAGTGCCAGCTGCGTCATGTCGTTGGAGCCGATCGAGAAGCCGTCGAAGTACTCGAGGTACTGGTCGGCGAGCAGCGCGTTGGTCGGCAGTTCGCACATCATGATGTGCTTTAAGTCGTTGTCGCCGCGCTTCAGGCCGTTCGCTGCCAGCAACTGCGTCACTTCCTTGGCTTCGCTCACGGTGCGCACGAATGGCACCATGACTTGAACGTTGGTGAGCCCCATTTCATCGCGCACGCGCTTGAGCGCGCGGCATTCGAGCTCGAAACAGGGCCGAAACACCTTGTCGATATAGCGCGACGCGCCGCGGAACCCCAACATCGGATTCTCTTCGTGTGGCTCGTAGTTCTTGCCGCCGATCAAGTTCGCATACTCATTGGATTTGAAATCCGACAGGCGCACGATGACGGGCTCGGGCGCAAACGCGGCCGCGATCTGTGCGATGCCTTCGCTCAGCTTGTCGACATAGAAATTCACAGGCCCGTCGTAGCCCGCGATCTGCTTGGTAATGGCATCCTTGAGCTCGGCGCTCTGCTTGTCGTATTCCAGCAGCGCTCGAGGATGCACGCCGATCATGCGATTGATGATGAACTCGAGACGCGCGAGGCCCACGCCGCGATGCGGTATGCCCGCAAAATCGAACGCCCGGTCCGGATTGCCGACATTCATGGTGATCTTGACGGGAATCTCGGGCATGGCATCCATTTCGATGCTGCGTTGATCGAATTCCAGCATGCCCTCATAAACGTAGCCGGTATCGCCTTCGGCGCAGGAAACCGTAATCGGCTGGTCTTCCTTGATGTCGGTGGTGGCGGTGCCGCAGCCGACCACCGCCGGAATGCCCAGCTCGCGGGCGATGATGGCCGCATGGCAGGTGCGGCCGCCGCGATTCGTGACGATCGCCGAGGCGCGCTTCATGACCGGCTCCCAATCCGGGTCGGTCATGTCAGCGACCAGCACGTCGCCGGCCCTGACCCGCGACATTTCTTTCGCGTCCTTGATGATTCGCGCGTGGCCCGCGCCGATCCGCTGTCCGATGCTGCGTCCGCAGGTCAGTACCTTGGAACGTGCCTTCAGCGTAAATCGCAATATCGTGCGCCCGGCACGGCTCTGCACGGTTTCCGGTCGGGCTTGCAGAATGTAAATTTTGCCGTCGCTGCCATCCTTGCCCCACTCGATGTCCATGGGCGCGCCGTAATGTTCCTCGATGATGAGCGCTTGCTTCGCCAGTTCCGTGATGTCTGCGTCGCTGAGCGAGAAACGGTGCCGGTCTGCGGGCGGGACGTCGACGGTGCGCACGCGATGTTTGGAACCCGGATCGGCGTAGACCATCTTGATCGATTTGCCGCCCAGATTCTTTCTGATGATCGAGCGGCGGCCCGCGCGCAGCGCCGGCTTGTAAACGTAGAACTCATCCGGATTGACGGCGCCTTGCACCACGGTCTCGCCCAAGCCATAAGCGGCCGTGATAAAGACCACATCGCGGAAGCCCGAATCCGTATCCAGCGTGAACATGACGCCGGCCGAGCCCAAGTCGCTGCGCACCATGTATTGCACGCCGACCGAGAGCGCCACGGCGCTGTGATCGAATTTGTTGTGCACGCGGTAGGATATGGCGCGATCGTTGAACAACGAGGCGTACACTTCGTGCATGGACTTGAGCAAATGCTCCTCGCCGCGCACGTTGAGGAATGTCTCCTGCTGGCCGGCGAATGAGGCTTCGGGAAGGTCTTCCGCCGTCGCCGAGGAGCGCACCGCGACCGCGAACTCGGCGGCATCGCTGCTGCCTTTCATCTTGCGCCATGCTTCCAGTACCTCGGTTTGCAGGCGTTCGGGAAAGGGCGTGGCCAGCATCCAGCCGCGAATCTCCGCGCCAACCACGGCCAATCTTTGCACATCATCCACGTCGAGCGTTGCGAGCACCGCGCGAATGCGTTCGTCGAGTCCGCCTTGCGCCAGAAAATCGCGGTAGGCGTGCGCCGTGGTGGCAAAGCCGCCCGGCACCGAAACCCCCAGGTTCGCCAAGCCGGAGATCATTTCTCCGATGGACGCGTTTTTGCCGCCGACCAGCTCGACGTCTTTATTTTTCAGCTTTTCAAACGGAATGATGTAGGGCTTCATGATGCACTGCTTG
>DATNKC010000468.1:0-5298 GCA_035603615.1 Steroidobacteraceae bacterium
GCCGCGCGAAGTGGTCATTGCCACCGTGCAGGATCACCAGCGTTATTTCGCGGTGCAGGGACCCGACGGAAAGCTGTCCGGCTGGTTTGTCACCGTCAGCAACATCGAAAGCCGCGACCCCTCGAAGGTGCGCGAGGGCAACGAGCGTGTCGTGCGTCCGCGCTTGAGCGACGCGGCGTTCTTCTGGGAGCAGGACCGGAAAATCTCACTACAGGCACATGCCGCAAGGCTGGCCGGCGTGATCTTTCAGGCCAAGCTGGGCAGTTACGCGGAAAAAACCGCGCGCGTCACGCGGTTGGCGCAGCTGATCGGCAGCCACATCGGCGCCGGCCCCGATTTAGCGCAAGCCGCGGAACTTGCAAAAGCGGACCTGATGACGGCCATGGTGGGTGAGTTTCCGGAATTGCAGGGCACCATGGGGCGCTACTATGCCGAAGCGCAAGGGTTGCCGCGCGATGTGTCGGTCGCCATCGAGGAGCACTATCGTCCGCGCTTTGCCGGCGATGCCTTGCCGTCGACGAAAATCGGTCAAGCCTTAAGTCTGGCCGACAAGATCGACACACTGGTTGGAATCTTTGCCATTGAGCAACGGCCGACGGGAACCAAGGATCCGTTCGGACTGCGCCGCGCTGCCTTGGGCGTGCTGCGTATTTTGCTCGATGCGCGATTGGAGTTGGATTTGCTCGAAGTGTTGGCGGCCGCCGCCGCGGCGCAGCCGGTGCAGCGAGCCGGCGTGGCCGACGAGGTCTACGATTTCATCGCCGAGCGCTTGCGCGGTGTGCTGCTCGAGGAGCCCGGCACGACCCCGGAGATGCTCGATGCCGTGCTGGCGAATCGTCCGCGCTCGCCGCTGGACGCAGTGACACGGCTCGCCGCCTTGAAGGAGTTTTTGTTGTTGCCCGATGCCGTCGTGCTTGCAGGGATCAACAAGCGCATTGCGAACATCTTAAAGAAGACGCAGGTGAGCCGCGATTGGGTCGTCGATGCGCAGGCCCTGAGCGAGGAGGCTGAACTTGGACTGCATCGGGCGCTGACCAACTTGCGCGATCCTGTCCTCGATGCGACCCGAGAACGGCGCTATGCGGACAGCTTGCAAGCGCTCGTAGGATTACGGGCGCCGGTGAATGAATTTTTTGATCGCGTCATGGTGATGGATGAGAATACGGCCAAGCGCAATAACCGCCTCGCGCTGCTCCGCGATGTACTGGTCCTGCTCGGCGGGGTTGCTGATCTGTCGCGATTGCCCGGTTAACGCATGCAGCTATTGAGGTCTCTGTTCTTCACGGCGTTCATGATGGTGTCCGCCCTGGCGTTCGGCGGCTTCATGACATTGTGCTTCTGGTCGCCCTATCGGACGCAGTTCGCGATCGCGCGCACGTGGGCGCGGATCCAGTTTTGGCTGCTGGGCAAGGTGTGCGGTTTGACCTTTACCGTGGAGGGCCGCGAACGGATACCCGCCGGCAATCACATCGTGATGAGCAACCACACATCCGCGTGGGAGACCATCGCGCAGTTTCTGATCTTCCCGCCGCAAGTTTGGGTGCTCAAGCGCGAGTTGCTGTGGATTCCCCTCATTGGTTGGGGATTGAAGCTGCTGCGTCCCATCTCGATCAATCGCGGAGCGGGACACCGCGCGGTGAACCAGGTCATCGAGCAGGGGAAAGCACGCTTGGCCGACGGCCTCTGGATCATTATTTTTCCGGAAGGTACGCGCGTCGTAGCGGGGGAGACGCGCAAATACGGTGTGAGCGGCGCACTGCTGGCCACCGAAACCGGCAAATTCGTCGTGCCCCTATCGCACAACGCCGCCGATTTTTGGGTCAGGCGCGGCCTCATCAAAAAGCCCGGAATCATTCGCGTGGTCATTGGCGAACCGATCGACGCCAAGGGCAAGGATCCACGCGAGCTCAATGATGAGGTCAGGCGGTCGATCGAAGCGGGACTGGCGCAGATTGCCGAAATCTCGGCCGTGGCGGCGGCATAGCGGGTGGCCACGCGGGCCAAACCGGAGAGCGTCGATCAATACATTGCGATGTGCTCACCCGAAGTGCGCACTGTTTTAAGGAAATTGCGCGCCACGATTAAGCAAGCAGCGCCGCCGGAGACCGAGGAAATCATCAGTTACCGGATGCCCGCGTTCGTGCTGCACGGCATCCTGGTCTATTTCGCGGCCTTCAAGAATCACATTGGGATGTTCCCGCCGATCAGAAGCGACGCCAAGCTGAAGGCCGCCGTGGCAAAGTATGCCGGGCCAAAAGGCAACTTGAGATTTCCGCTCAATCAGCCGTTTCCTTACGCGTTGGTGACGAAAATCGTGAAGTCTCGGGTGAGGCAAAACCTGGCCAAGGCGAAGAAGAAATAGGCCGAGAAAAAAGCTATGGTCCGAAGGCCGTCGAAGCCATAGCTCAGCGTCGCGATTTGCATTGTGGCGCCTCGCGTTGCTCGCGCTGTCGCCCTGCTCTCAAGTCTTCGGTAATGGCTTCGGCATGCCCGGCACGCCATCAGGACGCGCAACCGCCAGCATCTTCTTATACGCGGGACGGCTTTCCACATTGGTGCGCCATGCAATGATGTGCGGATAGGGGGCGAGATCCGCGACATTGAATGATTCGGTCAGGTTGGTCGGGAACAACATCATGATGTCGGCGGCCGAAAAGGCGGATCCGCCGAAGTAGGGGTGCTTGCTCAAAAAGTCTTCCATGAATGCCAACACCGCTTCCGTATCTACCAGCTTGTAGCCGCCGGTCGGCGTCTTGGGCTTGCCTTGGATGAGCGCGACGCGATAGTCCGCGATGGCGCGTGCGGCAAATGAGCCCTCGGCAAAGTGCATCCACTGTAGATAGTAAGGATAGTCCGGGGAGTTGACCGCCGGCTCGAGCCGGCCGTTGCCTGCGCGCGCAAGAATCAATTCGATGATCGCGCCGGACTCGACCATGACTTGATCGCCGATGCGCACCGTCGGCGCAACCGGCATTAAAGGACTTACGTCGTGAATGGTCTTCATCGAGGCGGCGATGTCGCCACGCTTGTATTCCAGCTTGTAGGGAATCCCGAGTTCCTCGCACAGCCAGACAATGCGCTCCGAGCGCCGGCCTTCGATGTGATAGATCGTGAGATTCAGCGGCGCGGCCGACTTCGAATCGTTGCCGGCCTTGCCCGCTGCGGAAGCCGAAGCCATGGTTATCATCATGAGCGCCGCGGCGGCGAATTGCAGTTGCTTGATCATGCGTCCCCCAAACAATCATGTTGGTTATTTTCTGTGCGAATCATAGTGCTTCCGGCGCGGCCGCGGTAATCTTTCGGAACGATCATCGGGCACCGTTGTGATAGCGTAATACTCTATGAAAAAAATCCTCCTCACCCTCTCGACCCTGGTCTCTCTCGCTGCCGCGAGCGCCTTCGCGCACCCGCCGAAGACGCACCGTCTCGAGGCTACGCCGGCGACCGTGGCCTACGGCTACTACTGGGCGGATGCGCCGCCGGTGCTGCACATCGACTCCGGCGACATCATCGACGTCGATACGCTGCTCACCAATACGCCAACGGGATTGGCCAAGGCCGGCGTGCCGGACGACAAGATTCAGGCATCGCTCAAAGCCATCGTCAGCGAAGTGACGGGGGAGCGCCGCGGGCCGGGTGGCCATATCCTGACCGGTCCGGTCTATGTGGAGGGGGCGGAGCCTGGCGACGTGCTGGAGGTTAAAATCCTCTCCATCGAGTTGCCGATTGACTATGGTTACAACGGCTGCAGCGGCTACCTGCCGGAGAACTGTGAAACCGGCGTGCCGGTAAAGATCATCCCGCTCGATCGCAAAAAAATGACCGCGGAATTCCTTCCCGGCATCGTGATTCCTCTGAAGCCCTTCTACGGCAGCATCGGTATTGCGCCGGATCCGGCGATGGGACGTCTCAGCAGCAATCCGCCGGGCCGACACGCCGGCAACTTGGACAATCGCGAGTTGGTTGCCGGCAGCACACTTTACATTCCGGTGTTTGCGCGCGGCGCCTTGTTCGAGATCGGCGATGGCCATGTGGCGCAGGGCGACGGCGAGGTGGATCAAACCGCAATCGAAACCTCGCTGCGCGGACGTCTACAGCTCACCGTGCGCAAGGACATGAAGTTGAAGTGGCCGCGCGCCGAAACCGCGACCGACTACATCAGTATGGCGACCGATCCCGATCTCATCATTGCCACCAAGACCGCCATTCAGGAGATGATCGATTTTCTGGTGGCGGAGAAGAAATTGACGCGGCATCAGGCGTATCAGCTGGTCAGCATCGCGGGAAATGTCGCGATCACGCAGCTCGTGGACAAACCGAATGTCGGCGTGCACGTGAAGCTGCCGAAGAGCATATTCGTCCGGAAGTAGCCTTGGTGAGCCTAACGGGTGAGTACCCTTACGCGATGATCACGCTGAGGAGCGCCGTTGCCGCCACCGTGAGGGAGAATCCAATCAGGTAGGCAAAGCTGACGACGCAGAGTTTGGCGAAAGTCAGCAGGCGTCCCTGACCATAGTAGACCCGCATGGCGCTGTACACGTACCAGACGCCGTAGAGAAGGATGATCACGAAGACCCATTCTTTGAAGGCGCGCCAGGACAGCCAGAACGCGATCCAAGAAAGCAGCGCTTGAATCAGAAGCAGCAAGAATACTGCGGCATGGCTGTGTATGAAGAACACCAAATGCTCCACATAGTAGCGCCGCGGCCGCCAATACAAGATCAGCATCACGAGCGCCATCATCGGCACGAATACGAACATCATTTTTGGCATGTTGGCGAAGAACGCGTGCTCAACCGACGCACCGTGGTCTTCCTTGTTGCGCACACAGGACTGACGCAAAGCATTTTGCAACCAGGTAAATGAGGAGTGGAAATCGTCGCAATTGGCCGTTCCAAATCTCGTGACGCGCGATTTCTCCTTCGCCGAGATCTTGCCGGCTTCATCCCTGTCCTCGGCAGAGTCGCTCGGCGCCGCGGTGGGTGCCGCCGCTCCGGCTGGCGCGACGCTTGGCGGCGTTCTAACGATTTTCGGTGTGACAAAACCGAACGCGAAAAACAGCACGCTCAAGACCAGATACAGCCGCACCGGCGGCAGATATCGCGCTCGGCGCTCCGCGAAGTATTCCTTCGTAAGCTTGCCCGGCTTGAACAGCAGGATGTACAGGGTCTGCCAGAATCGGCCGTCAACATGAGTCGCGACGTGCCAGGCGTCCTCGAAAAGCGCCGAGACGGAACGCGCGCTCTCGTGCCTATGTTGACCACAGTCGAAGCAATACGGTCCCATCAGGGTTGCGCC
>DATNKC010000469.1:0-5851 GCA_035603615.1 Steroidobacteraceae bacterium
GTTCGCAACGGCCGGATCCTGCTCCGCTTCCACGATAATCCATCCAGCATAGCCAATTTTCGCGAGCGCCTGCATCACACCTGCGAATTCAAGGTCCCCGTCGCCAGGCACGGTAAACATTCCGCCGATCACGCCGCTCAAAAAGCTCCTGCCCTCAGACCTGACCCGCTGAAAGACACGCGAGCGGATGTCCTTGCAATGCACGTGCGCGACCCGAAGCGGATGATCGCGAATCAGCGCCAAGGTATCGACGCCGCCGAGCGCCGCGTGACCGGTATCGACGGTCAGACCGACCGATGGGCCGGTGGCCTTTAAGAAACGATCGAGATCCTGCTGCGACTCCACCACGGTGCCGAGATGGTGGTGATAGGCCATGCGCAACCCCGCGGCGGCCAGGTAGTCGGCGACGTCGGTCAATTTTCGGCCAAACTCAGCCCAGGCCGACTCCGCGAGCCGCGGCGTCGCGGACAGCGCGCTGGTTTGATCGCAATGAATCGCGTTGCTGGTCTCGGCGATAATGAACACGCCGCAACCCATCGCCTTGAGCAGCCCCAAGTGAGGTTGCAGCGCCTGGATTTCCGCAGCGGCGGAACGGGTCAATAGGTTGGCGCTGTACCAACCGCCGACTAGCGCCAAGTGATGCCGGTTCAACAAGGCCCGAAGCTCGTTGGGATCGCGCGGAAATTTGCCGCCGAGTTCGATGCCCGCAAATCCGACCTCGCGGGCTTCCCCGAGAACGGATTCCAGCGGTGTATTGCCCCCGAGCGCCGGCAGATCATCATTGATCCAGGCGATGGGACTGACGCCAAAGCGGATGCTCATGCCTTAGTCCCCCGACTTGCGGTTCTGGCGCTGGCTCAAGGATGCCGCGCGAGCGGCATCGACTTCGGCCCGGGACGAGACTTCAGGGATGGCCACATCCCACCAGGCACCCCCCGCCGCGGTACTGAGGGCAGGATCGGTGTCGATCACGATGACGTGGGTACGCTCGGATTGCTGCGCGCGTCGCAGTGCCTGTTCCAACGCTTCAATCGAGCCGGCCTTTTCGGCGACGGCCCCCAAGCTCGCCGCGTGCGCGACGAAATCGATGTCCGGCAGCACTGTGTGCGTCGAATCCTCCCACAGCGTGTTGAAGGCCGCGCCGCCGGTCGCGCGTTGCAGGCGATTGATGCAGCCAAATCCCCGGTTGTTGAGCACCACGACCACCAATCGGTACCCCAAGGCCACCGAGGTGGCCAGTTCGGAATTGAGCATCAGATAACTGCCATCGCCGACCAGCACGTAAACATCGCGCAGCGGCTGCGCCATTTTGACGCCCAGGCCCCCGGCAATTTCATAGCCCATGCAGGAGTAACCGTACTCGACGTGATAATCATCCGGCGCTCGGGCGCGCCAGAGCTTGTGCAGCTCTCCCGGCAATCCGCCGGCCGCACAGACGACCACCGCGTTTTCCGAACTGCTTCGCCACAAGGCGCCGATGACTTGCGCATCGGAAGGCAAGCCTGCGCTCGGCGTGCTGGTCACGCCCTGCCACGCCAGATTCCAGCGCGCCACTTCCGCATTGAGCATTGCCGCGCCTCGATCGGACCGCCAACCGCCGAGAGACTCCGTGAGCGCCGCGAGCACCTCGCTGACATCGCCCACCACCGTCCCCGCTTCGTGTTTGCCCGCGTCATACGGTGCCACGTTGATTTGCACCATGCGGCAATTCGTCGTGCTAAACAGCGCGCGTGAGCCGGTCGTAAAGTCCTGCAGCCGCGTGCCGATGCCTAAGATCAAGTCCGCTTTGGCCGCCGCCGCGTTGGCGCAACTGGTGCCGGTAACGCCGATGGCGCCGAGATTGAGGGGATGATCCCACGGCAACGCGCCCTTGCCCGCCTGAGTTTCGCTCACGGGTATCCCAAAGTTGCTCGCGAAAGCGGCCAGCAGTTCTTCCGCGCCGCTGTAGTGGACACCGCCGCCGGCGATGATCAATGGCGCGCGTGCCGCTTTCAGTGAGGTCGCGAGTTGCTCAATCTCGCGCCGATCCGCCTGTGGACGGCGAATGCTCCACACGCGGCGGCGAAAAAACTCTGCCGGATAGTCATACGCCTCGGCTTGCACGTCCTGACAGAATGCCAACGTCACCGGACCGCATGAGACTGGATCCAGCAATGTGTTCATGACGCGCGGCAGCGCGTCGATCAATTGTTCGGCGCGAGTCATGCGGTCGAAGTAGCGCGAGACCGGTCTAAAGCAGTCATTGGCCGAGACGGTTCGGTCGGCAAAGCTCTCGATCTGCTGCAGCACCGGATCGGGGCGGCGAGTGGCGAAGATGTCGCCCGGAATAAATAGCACCGGCAAGCGATTGGCATGCGCCAATGCCGCCGCGGTCACCATGTTGGTCGCCCCCGGCCCGATGGAGCTGGTACAAATCATGGCCCGCCGTCGCCGCAGCTGCTTCGCATAGGCGATGGCGGCGTGGGCCATCGCCTGCTCGTTGTGCGCCCGAAAGGTGGGAAGTTGGTCCCGGGCCGCGTAGAGCGCTTCGCCGAGACCGGCAACATTCCCATGGCCGAAGATGGCCCACACGCCCGCGAAATAGCGCACCTCTGCCGGCGCGGAATCGACGAACTGACTGGCCAGATAGCGAACCGCCGCCTGCGCCGCGGTGCATCGAATCGTCTTCATACTGCCACCGCCGTGCGCGCGCTCTGCCACGCATTCGCCAAGCGTGAGAATTTCGTGGCCATCGCCTTGACGGCATCGGCGTCACTCATCGAGTCTGCAAACCAGGCGCGGGCCACGTCTTGGAAAATGGTCCGGCCGATCGCGAAACCTTTAACGATTCCGAACGGCGCCACGTTGCCGAAACACGCGACGAGTTCGGTCTCAGGCTGCGCCAGCCCCAGAAGCAGGACCCCTCGACACAGCGGATCCTCTTGTCTAATCGTATCTTGAATGGCCTGCCAGTGCGCCGCGCTGCCGCCCGCCGGGAGTTTCCACCAGTCCGGCCGCACGTCCAGGGCATAGATCCGCGATAAGGCGCGCGACATGGTTTTGGAATCCACCGGCATCTCGCGCGGTAGAATGACTTCGATCAGCAACTCGTGGCGTGTCTTGCGGCATGCATCGAACAGGCGCTGCAGCTGCCGGTCTTGCCGCCCCTTGAGCTCCGCCGCATCGTCCGGATGGTAGCTCACGAGACACTTGACCACCTGCGTGAGCGGCCAGCTCAATAGTTCAACGGCGACATCGGCGCAGCCTTCGAATTCGAGCGGACGCGATTGGGGGATCTCGATGGGGCGGCCTATCCAATAAGGTAAATCCGCCGCCTCGCTTAAGGCTTCGACGCCGTAGCGTCCGTCGAGCAGCACGCCAAAACGCCTGTCTTGACGGGCGGCGGCGTGCAACGCCCGCAGCCCTAAGATCTTGAAGGTAGCGATACGCTCGTTGTCGGCAGAGCCGAAATTCTCAGGGTCTTCAAACTGACTGCGGTGATCGATGGCCAGCACCATCAACTCAGGATAGTCGTGTCCGCGCGTAGACGCCCAGTGCACATGATCCAATTCGCGGGTGAACGATTCCGCCTGCGGCTCCCCTCCTGTGCGCAGCACTGACTGCAGCTCAACCCAAGTGGGCATTGCCGGAGCGCAGCCGTGGCGCGATACCACAATCGCGCCGCAGGCATTGCCCATGCGGCAGCTTTCCTCGAGAGTTTCATCGCGCAGCCAGCCGCGGAGAAAGCCGCCCATAAATGCGTCACCGGCACCCAGTACATTGAGCACCTTGATCTTGAATCCGGGTACGACCAAGCCCAATTCAATATCATCGGGGATATCGCCGGCAAAAGCGACGCAGCCCCGCGCGCCGCGCTTGCAAACCAAGGTTGCCGTCGTTTGCGCTCTTATATTTTGGATGGCGGCGATCAGATGTTCCGATCCGCCCAAGATGCAAAGCTCCTCTTCCGTACCGACGATCAAATCGCACCAGGGCAACGCCGCCTGCAGGCGTTCGGTCACTCCCGCATCGAATACGAAACGATTCTCACCCAAATCTTTCGCCGTCAATCCCCACAGGACCGGCCGGTAGTCCACATCGAACACGACCCGCCCGCCGTTCGCTTTGACCCGCCGTGCTGCCCCCAGACTCGCCGCGAACACGCCGGGCGCGGAGAGGTGCGTGCCGTTGATCAGAACCGCGCGGGCCGATGCGAGATAGGCATCATCGAGATCCTGTTCGCGAAGCGCCATATCGGCACAGTTTTCGCGATAAAAAATCAGCGGAAAAGATTCCCGATTGCGGATGCCGAGCACGACCAGGGCCGTCAAGCGCGTCGGGTCGGTGTGCACGCCGCGCACATCCACGCCCTCGCGCACCAGTTCCTCGCGAATAAAGCGCCCCATATGATCGGCGCCGACCCGCGTCAAGAGTCCCGCTCCCAATCCGAGTCTGGCCGCCGCAATTGCCGTGTTGGTCGGACTGCCGCCGACGTATTTGGCGAATGAGCCCATGTCTTCCAGTCGGCCGCCGATCTGCTCGCCGTACAGGTCCACGCTGGAGCGGCCGACGGCAATCAGATCAATGGTTTTATCGGTCGGATGCAAGGAACTCACGCAACGAGAAGTGAGCGTTTGATTATACTCGCGCGGGAATGATCGTTCGATCGAGCGCCGAATGATCCAATTTAAGGAGCGGCCATGTTCAACGTTGCGATATTTGGGGCGGGCCGGATCGGGCAAATTCATGCGCGCAACGCCGCGGCACAGCCCGAGTTTACGCTCAAGTATGTCGTTGATCCGAACCGCGCGGCAGCGGATGAGCTGGCGCGCCAAACCGGCGCCGCGGTCGTGGACCTGGATGCGGCCCTGGGCGACGGCTCCATTTCTGGGGTCATCATCGCGAGCGCGACCAATGCGCATTTGGATCAGGCGCTATCGGCGGCAGCCACGGGCAAAGCGATTTTTTGCGAGAAGCCCTTGGATCTTGATCTCTCGCGCGCGCGAAGTGCCGCGCCGCAATTATCGCGCGCAAAGATGCTGGTGGGTTTCAACCGCCGCTTTGACCCACATTTCACCGCGCTGAGGGCCAGGATTGACTCGAACGCCATCGGCAAGCTCGAGAGCTTGAACATCGTCAGTCACGACCCGGCCCCGCCGCCGGTGTCCTATATCCGCACGTCCGGCGGCCTGTTCAAAGACATGGCCATTCATGACTTCGATATGGCGCGCTGGTTGCTGAGCGAGGAGCCCGTAGAGGTCTTCGCGAGCGCCAGCTGCCTCGTCGACCCGGCAATCGGCGCGGCCGGTGATGTCGATACCGCACGAACTCTGCTGCGCACCGGAACCGGCCGACTCTGCGTCATCAGCAACACCCGCCGTTCAGGATATGGCTACGACCAGCGCATTGAGGCCTATGGCTCGGCCGGCACCGTGCGTGCCGACAACGTGCTCATGAGCACCGTGACAACGTGCACCGAAAGCGGCTCGGCAAGCGATGCGCTGCAAAACTTCTTTCTGGAGCGATACGCAGAAGCTTACCGCCGGGAAATGCGCCATTTCGTGGATATTTTGCGCGATGGCGAAACGCCCTTGGCGGGCTACCGCGACGGCGTCGCCTCGCTGGTGCTCGCTGAAGCCGCGGCGCTGTCGGTGAAGCGCAATTCCCCCGTCAGCGTCGCCTCGGTCTGACACCAGCCGAGGTAGGTAAGCCTGACCTTATGCGTGACGGGGTCGACGGTGCTGTCGTCATAGGCAATTCGATCCAAATCATGGCCGCCGACGCGAAACATTTTCGCGTCCTCGGGCGCGACTTGATCCAATTCGACATCCATGTCGAGGTACACGATTTTCGCCTCCGCAGCGGCTGCCCA
>DATNKC010000470.1:0-6699 GCA_035603615.1 Steroidobacteraceae bacterium
ACCCTTCATGCAAGCGCTCTCGCATGGACTCATGCTGACGGCCGTGGCGGTGGTTTCCCAGGCCGTCTGGAGCATGGCTCGTAGCTTGTGCCCCGATTGGCAGAGAGCGGCCATCGCGCTCGCCGCCGCGGCACTGCTCGCGTTTCACAGCAACGCCATGCTTCAGCTCTTGGCGCTGGCCGGGGGCGCCATCGCCGGCAGCATCGTTTGCAGAAAGCTCAAATTTGCCATCATCGTACTGCCGCCGGCGACGCACCATCGGATCGCGTGGATCGCGCTGACTGTTTTCTGCGGGCTCTTGATCGCGCTACCGGCCTTGAGCGCTTTCGCGCCGCACGGGCCAATTGGGCTGGCGAGCATATTTTACCGGGCGGGCGCGCTCGTTTTTGGCGGCGGTCATGTTGTGTTGCCGCTGCTGCAGAATGCGCTCGTGCCCGGCCAGTGGATATCGAATGAAGGGTTCCTTGCCGGCTACGGTTTTGCCCAGGCGATGCCGGGGCCTTTGTTCACGGTCGCAGCGTTCCTGGGTGCGGCAAGCGCGCCGACGGGTGCGTCGCTGCCGTGGGCCGTACTTGCGCTGCTGGCGATTTTTTTGCCAGGGCTGCTCTTGAGTCTGGTCGGGCTGTCGCTTTGGTCGCAGCTTGCGCGCGTTCCGAGCGCGCTCGCGATGCTCGCCGGCATTAACGCAGCCGTGGTGGGCTTGCTGGGCGCCGCGCTCTACAACCCCATAGCAGTCACCGCGATTCATAGCGCCTTCGACGCGGCAGTCAGTATCCTGGGATTCGTGCTGCTGCAATGGCGGCGTGTTCCTCCCATCCTGGTGGCCGCCCTCTGCGTCGCGGCGAGCTTAGCGCTGCGCGTCGCCTAACACGGCGATCGGCTGAGAACCGCCCTAGGTCCAGCTCAACAACTCCCATCGATAGCTGCTTTCTTTGACCTCATATCCCACATCCTCACGAAAGACTCCACGACTCTCGCGTTTCGCCCACCGACCTATTTCTGGCACGAACCAAATGTTTTCCTGGCGTATAGCGGCGGTCCGTTCTGCAGCGTCTCTAAACCGAAAATCGATGATGTTGTAGTAGCGCAGCGCGGTGAAGCGTCCAGCCGGCACCGTGATCGACTCCCAGCGCTGGGCATGCATGGACAGTTGCCACGGCATTTTCTCTTGAGTACTCGGGATTTTGTAATAGGTAGCCACAGTTGTCGACCAACCTGGAGCCAATTGCGACGGCCACAGCGGAATGGCTTTCTCGAACGCCTGCAGCTCGGTCCAATGCGGGTCGATGACGATCATCCCCCACGGCTTCTGTACCTCTGTCGGGCCTGCTGCACCGGGTTCGTTGCCCATGTATTCTTGCCACCAGCTGTCGCCCCAAGAAGGGAATGTGATCAGGTTCTCTCCGGCCCGCTCAGAATGCGACTCGACCTCGACCGAGTTGCTGATTTTAGACACGCGATCGATCTGGGTATCGACCACCTTGCCTCTGAAGTAATCATGTTTGGCGTAGCGCCAGGATTGGCCCACCGCGGGGGCGCGGACTACGGGCACAGGGCCGCTGGTTGCTGGAAGTTTGCTTCCGCGCGCTGCGCAGCCCGCCGAAGCGGCAGCAGCCAAAAATATGAACTCGCGTCGCGTTGATTTCGCCATTTGGAACTCTCCCCAAAAGCCTGACTTCGGCTTACTTTCTCTCTGGGGGTCGCGCACGTCAGGCGCAGGCGCTCGAATGCATTCTGACCAGTGCCATGGAGCCACCCCGAGATGCCCCATTTTACGACGAAGGTCCCTTAAACGTTAGATGCCATGGTTACGGCGTAGTCGTCTCGCGAGGGCCGCTCGCGACAGCAGGCCTCTTGCGGCGAATAAATCATCGCCCTGAGTTTCAACTACGAGCAAATGCGTCAAGCCGGTTCCCTGAAACATCTCGTAGACTTCAAATGCGGCCAATGTTTGCAAGGATTCGAGATGGACCAGCGATAGTTCCGTCGAGGGAGTCATCACATCACCGACGCTGGCGTATTTCGGCTTGATGATTGCCGATGTTCCGTCATATCGATGAGGGCGCACTCGCTGGATGTCATATTCAGTGATCAAGCCGAGAATTTGAGGGTCTTCCTGATTCGACGCCTCCTCGGTTACCAGCAGGGCATGCACACCCAGCCGATTCATCTCGGCGAGCGCAGCATCGATGGATACACGCGGCTGAATAGTCCCGGGACTTTCCCGCCGGAAGTCGGTGAGCGCGTAGAACGCCGAATCGCCAGGCTCCAGATAGGTATCGTCTTCGATCGCACTTCGCTCGACAAAATCGGCTGGCGCCCGAACCCGTGGGAGCGCGACCAGCGTGGTTTCCATGTGCGATCTCCTTCGAATCGGGGTATCAAGCGCGTGTTCGTACCCCCTATAGACTCATCGCAACCCCGGGTGGTTCCACTCGCGGCCATGTTGCGCGCCATCGCAATCACATGAAAGTTTGCCGTTTCTCAGCACTTTCTAATCTTCATCAGGTCCAATAGGAAGTCCAGGAGGTCAGGATGAGAATACTGCTCGTCGAGGACGATCGGAAGCTGGCGGAGTTCGTGGCGCGCGGACTGCGCGCGGAGCGCTTTGCTGTCGATCTGGCCGCCAACGGCATAGATGGCGAGAGTTACGTTCACGCCTATGAATACGATTTGTTGGTCCTTGATCTCATGCTGCCGCAGTTGAGCGGCACGGAGCTTCTGCGACGTGTGCGCCGCTCGCACCCGGCGCTCCCGGTGCTCGTGCTTACGGCGCGAGACGAAATCGAGAGCAAGGTGACGCATTTCGAAGCCGGCGCCGATGACTATCTGACGAAGCCTTTCGATTTTGCGGAGCTCCTGGTACGCATTAAAGCGCAGCTGCGCCGCGCACCGGCGGAACGCCATGATGTGTTGCGCGTGGCCGATTTGGAAATGGATCGTGCCACGCAGCAGGTGCGGCGCGACGGCAAGCTAATCGAACTCACCGCCAAGGAATACGCTCTGCTCGAGTACCTCATGTCCAGCCCGGAACGGGTGTTCTCGCGCACCATGATATTGAATCACGTATGGGATCAGAGTTTTGAAGGTGTGACGAATATCGTCGATGTCTACGTGCGCTATGTGCGCAGGAAGGTCGATGAGCCGTTCCCGCTGAAATTGATTCACACGGTACGCGGCGTGGGTTATTGCATTCGCGGTGCCGAAGCGAAACTCGAGGCCTCCTCGGAATGAATCCCCGTTCTCTCGCATTCCGTCTGACGGCGTGGTACACGCTGCTTCTCGGTGCAACCTTTCTTTTGGTCGCCGCCGTCACCTTCTTTGGCCTGCAGCACTACCTGCGTTCCAATCTGCAAGATTCCCTCAGACGCCGCGCGACAGAGGTGGAGCAAATCCTGGCGCGCGCACCAACGGATGCAGCGGACGACGCCATCGCGCAAGAAATCGAGCTGCACTTGGCGCCGGAAGCCAACAATCGATTTATTCGAGTCACGCGCGTTCCCGGAAAACTGGTTTTTCTCTCCGGCCCACCCTCCGATGGCAGCTTCAACCGTTTTGACTTCGCTGCGCGTCTGCCGTCCGGCAACACCAAGAGCGCAGCCGAGTTCCATCCCGCCATTCTTCCAGAACAACATTTGATCGTCGGTGCGACCGCTACCGACACGGTCTCGGGACAGTATGTACTGGAGATCGGGCTCTCCATGCTGCCCAGTGAAATGGCTCTGGCGCGGTTGCGCGATCTTCTGGCCGTGCTGCTTCCCACCCTGATCGGCTGTGCGGCGGTTGGCGGGTATCTGTTGGTCATGCGGGCGCTGCGCCCGGTCGATCGGCTATCGCAAACCGCCGAGCAGATGAGCCTGCAAAACTTGTCATTGCGCTTGCCGGTGGTTGCCACTGGGGATGCGCTCGAACGACTATCGATTTCTCTGAATAACATGCTGGGACGATTGCGCGACTCGGTGCAAAGTTCGCGGCGGTTTTTGGCGGACGCCTCGCATGAACTGCGCACGCCGCTCACGGTGATCAAGGGCGAACTGCAAGAACTTTCGAATGAAGGCGGTTTAACCGGGGATGCATTGCGTGAGCGCGTCGGCAGCGTGCTCGAGGAAGTGGCTCGCCTCGAGCACTTGGTATCAGGCTTGCTCGTGCTGTCGCGTCTCGATGCCGGTGAGACACTGCGCGAATGTGTCGAGTTGGATTTGGCAGAACTGGCGCGCAGCACCGCCGAGCAAATGCGTTTGATGGCCGAGGACCGCGGAATTACCATTGAATTGTCGGCGTTGAATCGCGCCGTAATCCGGGGCGACCGGTCGCGTATCAAACAAATAGTCGTGAACCTATTGGACAACGCGATCCGCTTCACCCCGGCGAGAGGCAGCGTGATATTGCGTACCTCCGAGGACGATACCTATGCGCTACTGGAAGTGATCGATACGGGCGTCGGTATACCAAAGGCCTCCTTGCCGCTCGTATTCGACCGATTCTATCGCGCTGATGAGGCCCGATCTCGCGACGACGGCGGCGCGGGGCTGGGTCTATCGATTGTCAAATCCATATGTTCGATGCACGGGGCGGACATCGAGGTGTCCAGTCAGCTCGGTGAGGGCAGCTGCTTTCGCGTGAGATTTCCCCGACGGCGGGTCTCGCTGGATCCGGCGAGACCGGCGGACAGTTCTGAAAGGGTGCGGGCGTCCACTGGGCAGATTCTCACGACGAGTGGCGCGAGCTAGGCGGGATTCTGAGAAGCTTTCTAATGTGAAGTTCGTTCAATTCTAATCTGTGTCGCTCATCCTATAGTTAACTTCAATTGCATCGCGACAGAGCATCTAGAAATGTTGCAACCGGCGGATTCTTTCGATCAAAAGCTCGTTCGGCAAGCTCAAGCCGGCGATGCCCGTGCATTCAACGCGCTGGTCAGCAAATACCGGGCACGCATCATGCAGTTGATCCTGCGTTACGCGCGCAACGAGGCGGACGCGGAAGATTTGGTGCAAGACACTTTTTTCAAGGCATATCGAGGCTTGCTTAACTTTCGAGGCGATGCGTCGTTTTATTCGTGGCTGCATCGCATCGCGATTAACGCAGCCATGACGGCGTTTCACGTGCATGCGCGTAACGCGCATGTCGTTTCCATGGAAGGATCGTGCAGCGAGCAGATCGAAGAATCGGCTACTCCGGAGAATCTTGCGGTGACCGACGAGATCCTTGCGGCGATCGGCGCGGCCGTTGATGCTCTCTGCGAAGATCAACGGCGTGCGATTGTCTTGCGAGAGATTGATGGCCTCAGCTATCAACAGGTGGCCGGCGCAATGTCGTGTCCGGTTGGAACGGTGCGTTCGCGTGTATTTCGCGCGCGCGAAGCCATCGATCTTCGCGTGCGAGACAGTTTTGAGGGCGGCCTCGGCCGTGTCTGCGGTGAAATATGTTGAATAAACGTAGTTCAATCAAACGTCGCTTGCCGCTGCTGGCATGCGGAATTCTGGTTTCGCTGGGCTTGTCTAGCTTTGCGAACGCGAATGGCGGAGGGGGAGGCGGCGGTCATGGCGGTGGAGGCGGCCACATGAGCGGTGGGGCCCACATGAGCGGCGGAGGCCACTTCGCGGGAGGCGGGCGCCCCGGTGGCGGGTACGGCCGGTACCCTGGTGGAGGCTATCGCGGAGGATTCCGCGGATATGGCGGTGGGTTCCGCGGCTACGGCTTCGGATTCGGCGTTGGCCTCGGGGTCGGCCTGTATTTCTCCGCGTTACCGCTGTACTACTCGACCTATTGGTGGGGCGGCATTCCCTATTATTACGCTGATGACACCTTCTACACCTGGGATGGATCGGCGGGCGAGTACCAAACAGTTGACCCGCCGCCGGAGGTGGAGCAGCAGGCGGAATCGCAGGCGGTCACTGAGCTGATTGCCTACCCTAAGGACGGCCAGTCCGATGAGCAGCAGGCCAAGGATAAGTCGGAATGCCGGCAGTGGGCAGCGACGCAGTCCGGCAATAGTCCCGCTGCTGGAGCAGCAGCGGCCGCTGATCCCAATCGAGGGAATTATCTGCGCGCGGAAGCCGCCTGTCTCGACGCTCGCGGTTACTCCGTCACATAGGACCGGGCTCTAGAACCCGCTGCGCCGGCTGGCGGCGCGCCGGCCTCAAGCTCAGCCATACAGTGCGAGGTGTTCCACCTCGTCGGTCCAAACCTTGAACACTTGAAGAACATTGGGCCCGAACGCGGTGCTAATGGCGACATCGGCTGCGTCCCGGCCGCGCGCGATTAATATCCTGCCGATGCGGCGCTGATTATTGCGCGGATCGAATGTGTGCCACGCGCCGCCGATGTAGGCTTCCAGCCAGCCGGAAAAATCCATCGGCGCGTCGGGTATGGGTACGCCGATATCCCCGAGATAGCCGGTGCAGTAGCGCGCCGGAATATTCAGGCAGCGCAGCAGTGCAATCATCAGTTGCGCATAATCGCGGCACACTCCCTGCCGTTCGCAATACACTTCCCACGCCGTCTTGGTCGGGCATGCAAACTGGTAGCCAAATTTAATGTGCTGATGCGCGAAATCACACACCGCTTGAACTCTCGACCAGCCGGGCGTGATGTGACCGAATAGCCTCCACGCATCATCCATTAAGCGCTGCGTTTCGCAGTATCGGCTGCCGAGCAAATAAATGAGCGTGTCATGCGGCAGCTCCTCAACGGGATGCT
>DATNKC010000471.1:0-6556 GCA_035603615.1 Steroidobacteraceae bacterium
GACCTGATACGTGACCTCGAAGGTGACCACGGGCGCGGAATGATCGGGCACCAGCAGCACAGTTAAACCATTGCTGTCGAGGCGATATTCGTCGATGCCGCCGAGGGATTTCACATGAGAAAATCCCGCAGAACCCGGGACGGCGGCTGGCTGCAGCGTCGGCTTATCCGGCGCGGCTTGAGCGGCAACGCTCGCCAGCGCCAAGACGGCGAGGCTCGTCCAGATCGTGCGCGAAATCCGCTTGATGCTCTCGAACATCCTTAATCCCACCGTTTCACCTAACATTCAATTCTAATTGTTTCCGCCGCCCGGGTGGCCTTATCGCAGAAACGGCTCGCGATTAACGCGAGCGAATCTCGTCACCCTGCGCAGCGCGCGTCATCGCCGCAGAACAGGTCATAATCGCCTGCATGAATGCGCCGCTTGCGGACTCCAGGTCGGCAAGTGCGTGATAATTATTCGATGTAAGTCATCTATCTTAATGTATTTAAAGGTAAATATTTGCCTAAAAAACCTGCCAGCAACGTCGCGACAAAGCCCTGGATAGCCCTCTTCGATCTGGACGGCACGCTTACCTGGCGCGATACGCTGTTGCCCTTCCTGTTGGGATTCGTGCGTCGACGGCCTCACCGAGCGGTGGGTCTTTGGCGATTGCCGCTCGCGCTCGCACGCTATTGGCAGGACCGTGACCGCGGCGCGCTCAAATCCAGCGTCATCCGCATGCTGATGCGAAACGAAAAGCGCGCGGTACTCGATGCCTGGGCGCAGAGCTTCGTTGCCGAGCTAAAACCGAAACAGCGATTTCGGCCGCTCGCCCTTGCCGTGGTAGAGGCACACCGCGCCGCGGGAGACCATTTGGTCTTGCTGTCGGCAAGCCCGGATCTCTATGTTCCCAAGATCGGCCAACTGCTCGGCTTCGAGCGCACCCTGTGCACGGAGTTGGAATGGCAAGGTGAGCGTCTTGATGGGCGTCTTAAAAGCCCGAACCGCCGCGGTGAGGAAAAACTTCACTGTCTGGCCTGGCTGCGCGAGCAGTACCCCGGTTCGCAGGTGATCGCGTACGGTAACTCCGCCTCCGATCTAGATCATTTGCGCCAGGCGGATCGCGCGCTACTGGTCAACGGGGACAGCGCCGCGCGGCGCCTGGCGGCTAAATTTAACATTGCGGTGTCTTACTGGGGTTAATGCGTCGGCATGTGACATCGATCGATGACAGCCACTCGAAACTCGTCTGCTGGCACAGTGAGTTTGAGCGCCCAGCATGAAATGCCTAGGGGCATGGGAAGCTTCGAGGCCCTTCGCTCTTCCGGGCCTCGACGCTTCCCATCCCCCTAGGCCATGCGAGCCGCTCAAACTCACGCTGCTGGGGCGCGAGTAGCGACCCCTTCAAGCGCCCGATGCAGCTTGAGCAACAAACTTTCGGTCGTCGGCCAGTCGATGCAAGGATCGGTGATCGACATCCCATATTCGAGCTTGCTCAAATCCTTTGGAATCGCTTGACTGCCCGCCTTGAGGTGGCTTTCGAGCATGAGGCCGACAATGGAGCGATTGCCGTCGACAATCTGCGTGACGCAATTCTCGGCCACCAGGGGCTGCAGGTCCGCATCCTTGTTTGAATTGCCGTGACTGCAATCCACCACGATGGTGGCGGCCAATCCCGCCGACTTCAATTCCCGTTCAGCCACGGCAATGCTGACGGCGTCATAATTGACCCGGCCGCCGCCGCCGCGCAGCACGATATGCGCGTGTCGATTACCGGTGGTACGAAACACGGCGGACTGTCCTTGCTGCGTGATGCCGAGGAAATGATGCGGGCGCCGCACCGATTGCAGCGCATTGATGGAGGCCGACAAGTTGCCA
Source organism: Steroidobacteraceae bacterium (assembly GCA_035603615.1). GTDB lineage: Bacteria > Pseudomonadota > Gammaproteobacteria > Steroidobacterales > Steroidobacteraceae > Bog-1198. Next base: position 1,861 of record DATNKC010000471.1, read on the forward strand.
TCCGTGCCGTTCTTGAATCCCACAGGAGTCGACAGTCCGCTCGCCATCTCACGATGGGTTTGGGACTCGGTGGTGCGCGCGCCGATGGCCGTCCAGGTAATCAACTCCGACAGGTATTGCGGCATGATCGGATCAAGGGCCTCGGTGCCGGCGGGGAGGCCCATCTCCGCCACGAACAGCAGCAATTCGCGCGCGAGCAAAATGCCTTTTTCGATGTGGAATGAATCATCCAAATCCGGATCGTTGATCAATCCCTTCCAGCCGACCGTGGTGCGCGGCTTCTCGAAGTACACGCGCATGATCAAGAACAGCGTGGAGCTGACGCGCTGCGCCAGATCTTTAAGGCGCGCCGCGTAATCGCGCGCCGCGGCGACGTCGTGAATGGAACACGGTCCCACCACCACAAACAGACGCGGATCGCGGCGCTCTAAAATCGCTCTGACCGCCTCGCGGGACTTCAGCACGGTGTCCGCGGCCTTGGCCGTCAACGGAAGCAGCCGTTTGACTTCTTCCGGCGTCGCCAATAGATCGCTCGAGGCGACATTGACGTTTTGCAGCTGATCTTGAATGTTGGTCATGGGTTTTAAGCTACATGGCGGTGCGAATGGTCCAAAGTTCTGGAAAGAACTTAAGTTCCAGCGCCTTGGTCAAATACGACACACCGCCGGTGCCGCCGGTGCCGCGCTTGTAGCCGATAATCCGCTCGACCGTTTTCACATGCGCAAATCGCCATAGCTGAAACTTATAGTCGAGATCGACCAGCCGCTCCGCCAATTCGTATAAGTCCCATTCCTTAACGGAGTTGTGATAGACGCTGAGCCACGCCGCGGCAACTTGCTTGCTGGCCTGGTACGGTTGCGTGAAGTCGCGATCGATGGCTTGCGCCGGTACGTCCAGGCCGCGCCGGCTCAAGAGCCGCAACACCTCGTCGTACAGGCTGGGCGCGCGCAAGGCGCGCTCCAGCGTCTCGAACGCCGCGGGATCATTACGGAACACCTTGATCAATTCGGCGTTCTTGTTGCCGATCAAAAACTCCAGCTGTCGGTACTGAGGCGACTGAAATCCGGAGGACTTTCCCAAGGTATTGCGAAACGCCGAATAGTCGTGCGGGGTGATCGTCGCCAACACATCCCAGGATTGCAGCAGCTGTTGCTGGATGGTCGAAACCCGCGCCAGCATTTTGAATGTCGGGCCCAGATCGTCGCGCCGCACGCAATCGACCGTGGCACCGAGCTCGTGCAAGCACAGCTTCATCCACAGTTCAGACACCTGGTGAATGATGATGAACAGCATCTCGTCATGCTGATAGGACAGAGGATGCTGGGCGTCGAGTAATTTGTCGAGATTGAGGTATTGCGAGTAGCTCAAGGCCTCGCGCAAGTCCCAGTGGACCTCCTCGTCGCTCAGATCCACGAAGGGTTTGACCCGTGGCGGCGTTTCGTTCATTAGCTTTTGAAGACCCAGGCCGGGACGGTGCGCCAACCGGCGAGCAATTCCCGGTCGAGACGCCGGTAATCGGGTTCGAGCTTTTCCACCAAGCGCCAAAAATTCGCGGAGTGATTCATGTGCTTGGTGTGGGCCAGTTCATGAATGAACAAGTAGCGCACCACATCCGGATCCAAAAACACCAGGGAGCAGTTCAAGCTAACAGTGCCGCGCGTTGAACAACTTCCCCATCGGGTCCGCTGACAGCGAATGCTCACGCGCGACACGGAATACTTCAGCTCCGCGGCCAGCTTGAGTAATTGCGGCACGAGCCGCTCCTGCGCGGCTCTTTTCAGCCAGCCCTGCAGCAAGACCCGCGCCGCCGAATCGTCGGGTGCCTGCACGATGAGCCGGCTGCTCTGCTGCTCGATTCCGCGGGCGGCTCCGCGGCGCCACTCCACATCCAGATACTCGCCCGTCAGTGCAAACAGAATCGAGGGCGGCACCGGCTCGATCGGCGCAACGAAGCAGCGCATCGCGGCGACCTTGCGGTTTATCCAGGGCGTAAAGCGCTGCACAAAATCGCGCACGGCGTGGGCGTTGACTCCGACAGGCACGACGATCTCGACGCGGCCGCCCACGTGGACGCGTGCCGTGAGACGGCGCGCACGCGGGCTGACGCGGACCGCGAACGGGTCGCTGGAGCTGCGCGTCTCGAACAAAGATAGCTGCGTGCCTTGTGGCTTCATCACGCTAAATGATACCAGGTTAGCAATGCAACGGACCGTACCGCTTAGGCCAGGACGGGCTCCTAGGGCTTGGACAACGATGCGAGCTGGCGTTGCGCGGTCTTGAAATCCGGCGCAGCGATCAGGGCCTTCTCGATCCAGTTGCGCGCGCCCAAATGATCGCCGCGAGTTTGCAACTCACGGCCGAGGGCCAGGTAAGCCTCCGCGTGTCCCCATCCGGGTGCATCGTCGCTCGTTCCAGAGGACTGCTCGAACAATTCCGCCGCCGACCGCAATTCGGCCAAGCCGCGTTGGGCTTCTGGGGAGCCGGGTTTTGCGTGCCGCAGGTCCTGCATGGCGGACAGCAGCACCGCGCGCGGATTGCGCGGCTGCAGCTTAAGGGCGGCACTGAGGCGATCGGCCGCCCGCGAGCGCAACAGCACCGCCTCCAGCGATTTCAAGTCGGCAAGCCCGGAGTAACAGGCAGATTGCAGCACCATGCTCTCCGCCGATTTAACATCTTTGTCGATCGCCGGTTTGAGTTCATCGATGCAATCCGAAAATGCCGCCTCCGCTGCGTGGGCATGGCGTTCGCCCGACAATTGGCCAAACCGGTACTGGGCATGCGCCAGGTGATAGCGCAACGAAATATCCGCAGAATTATCCTTGACCCGGGTTGTAAGGTTTTGGATGAGATTCGCGAGCCGGTTGCCATCTTCGGTTTGATAGGCGTAGTCGATCTGCGCCTGGGTATCGCCGCCTTCCTGAGCCAGACCCTTGACCGCGGCCAGCAGCATGACGGTTAACAGAATGTTTCTGATCGGCATTTAAAGCTCGCGCTTACAATGATCATCGAAGATATCACAACGAGGTTTCAAATCTTGGGCCTGGACTTGATTGATATAGGGTCAAATCTCACGCATGAGAGCTTTACCGCGGATCGTGACGCGGTCATGGCGCGCGCATTACAGGCGGGCGTGCGCCGCCAAGTCATCACCGGCGCGGATCTGGCAAGTTCGCATCAGGCAGCGGCGCTCGCCGCGCAGCACCCGGCTCGGCTGTGGAGCACCGCCGGCGTACATCCGCATCATGCGCAGACTTTCGCCGGCTCGCAACGCGCGGAACTGATCGAGCTCTTGCGCCTTCGCCAAGTGGTTGCCGTCGGCGAGTGCGGGCTCGATTATTTTCGCAACCTCTCGCCGCCCGACGCACAGCGCCAAGCCTTCATCGCCCAGCTGGAAATCGCGGTCGAGATCCGCAAACCGGTGTTTCTACATCAACGCGATGCGCATGGCGATTTTGCGGCGATCTTGCGCGATTTCGCCGGCAGGCTGTACGGCGGAGTCGCCCACTGCTTCACCGGAGGCGAAGCTGAATTGGAGGCGTACCTCGCGCTCGGCCTCTTCATCGGCATCACCGGCTGGGCCTGCGACGAGCGCCGGGGACTCGACCTCCGAAGCAGCGTTCCCAAGATCCCGCTCGAGAGGCTGTTGATCGAAACCGATGCACCCTATCTCTTGCCGCGAAACATGGCCCCCAAGCCTAAGTCGCGGCGCAACGAACCGTCTTATCTGCCGCACATTGCGGCAACGGTCGCGAGCCTTCGCGGTGAAGCCCTTGAAACGATCGGCGCCGCCACCACGCGCAACGCAGTCGCGCTATTCGGCCTTACAGATTTGTAAAAAGGTGCGGACTCGGCCGCAACTGTCCGGTGAGCCGGTTCCAGGCCTCTTGATATTGTTCGGATGGCGCGAAGATCTGGTTGCCGCGCTCGACAACGGGGAATTCCACTTCGATGCCATCGAGCATCACCACCCACTTCGGAATTCCCTTGGTGAATTTTCCAACATTGGAAAACAGCAATCGCCCCTCGACCGGGACCTCGCCGGCAATGGCTTTGACGGCAGCGATGCGATCGTATAGCGCAGGTTGCGGATTATCGAAGGTGTAACGATGTCCGCGGCCCATGACGGTCCAATCGCTCATTTGATCGCCGCCGAAGATCAACCCCGCGACGCGCCGGGTATCGAGTACCAAAATTCCGCGCGGCGTCAGCAGCAGATGATCGATGTGAATGAAGCCGCCCATGCCATCGGGGACCAGCACTTGGTGGGCGGCGGCCGACGCAACCCGCTCCAGGCGTGCCAGCAGAGACTTTCGGCGCGCTCGTCGCTGGTAGGCACGCAGCCCGAAAAACGCCAGCGCCGCCAACAGCAGGATCGCCGCGCCGAGCCCAATCCACTGCGGTTCGATGGGAATGCTGCTCATTCGAGCGCCGCGCTCAATGCCGCAAGCGTCGGCGGCATGTCCGCACGGTGCTCCGGCAAGCGCAGAAGGTCAGAGAGACTCTTAGGGACCGCAATCGGCCTGCCAATGATGGGCTCCACAATTTCATTGAACTTCGCCGGATGCGCGGTGGCAACCACAACCCACGGCTGATCGCGCTTATCCTCGATGCTCAAGCGGTTGTAGACTTCCGCGGCGGTCGCGGTGTGCGGGCACCATTCGCGTCCGAATTGCATGAAGTCCCCTCCGATACGAGA
>DATNKC010000472.1:0-4201 GCA_035603615.1 Steroidobacteraceae bacterium
AATTCTCCGGACCCGGCGAAGGGCGCGGCTACACCCAGGCACGGCAGCTGCGCGAGCAGTGGAATTTCACAGGGGAGCTGCGCGCAACCGGTTATGTGCGCCGCGACCAATTGTTTTTCATGGCGCGCTGCGGCTTCAATAGCTTCGAGCTGCCCGATTCCGACATCGACGACGCCCGTGAGGCGTTCGCGACGTTCACGGCCGCCTACCAGCCTTCGAACGACGCTGGATTGGCGCTTAAGCTGCGCAACACGGTCGCTGCGCCCAGCGCCTAAAGCTACGGAGTGTCGCGCAGCGGAATGACCAGATCCTTCAAGAGGCGGTCAATTTCCTCCTGCGTTTCCAGCTTTTCAACTTCCCGCACGAGCTTGCGCGGCAGATGCGGCGCCAACAGCTCGATGAATTCATACATGTAGGCGCGCAGCAGCGCGCTGCGCCGAAACCCGATCCAGGTGGTGTGGCCCTCGAACAAATGCGCGGCGTCGAGCACGACCAAATCGCCGTCGGTGACCGGATCGACCGCCAAGCGCGCCAGGATGCCGACTCCGAGACCGATCCGAACATAGGTCTTGATCACGTCCGAATCGCGCGCCGTCAAGGCCACATCCAGGGACAAGCCGGCGGTTTCGAATAATGCCGGCAGCGAGGAGCGCCCCGAAAAACTGAAAACGTAAGTCACGATCGGGTACTCGGCCAACTTCTTGAGCGTGAGCTTGCCGGCGGAGGCCAGAGGATGCCCGCGCGGCACCACGACCGCGCGATGCCAGCGATAGACCGGTAGGCGGATCAAGTGCGGGAATAATTCTTCAGAGCCCGTGGCGATCGCAAAATCCACGCGGTCGCGCGCCACCATTTCCGCAATCTGTTCGGATGTGCCCTGGTGCAGATGCAGGCGCACCTTGGGGTATTTGCTGCGAAATGCGCCTATCACCTGGGGCAGCACGTAGCGCGCCTGAGTGTGCGTGGTGGCGATCGACAGGGTGCCGCCGTCGGCTTTGCGCAACTCGGCCGAAGTGCGCCGAATATTCTGCATCTCGCGCAGGATACTGCTGGCCCGCGAAATGATTTCCTCGCCCGCAGCGGTCGTGCGCGTGAGCGCGCGACCCTCGCGCTCGAACAATTGGAACCCCAGTTCCTCCTCCAGCAATTTCAGCTGGCGGCTGACGCCGGGCTGCGAGGTGTGCAGTTGCCGCGCTGCGGCCGTGATGTTCAGTCCATTTTCGTGAACTGCCACCAGATAGCGTAATTGCTGGAATTTCATCTAGTTCCTCGCGAGAGACGCCGGCGTTCAGGCCGCCGCGTTACCGCGCTAGCATATAAGGTTATCGCGCATGACGAACAGGCATGTACTCATGCCCGGGAATTCGTTTGGCGCTGGCGCGAAGCGCCCTATAGTGTCAAAAGGGCGCAACTGCGCGAAGTTTAAAATGCGTGCTAACCCAACAGCTTAGACGCCCCAACCGCTCGGGTGCCATAGGATCCGCCAAATGACTTACTTTCCGGCTTTCTTCGATCTTACGGCGCAAAAGGTTTTAGTCGTCGGCGGCGGCGAGGTGGCGTCGCGCAAGCTTGCCCTGCTTTCGCGGAGCGGTGCGAAAGTCACACTGGTGGCGCCCGAAATTCGGCCGGAAGTTGCCGCGCAAGCGGCCGCGGGCAAAATCAGCGTCGTGGCGCGCGAGTTCGTTCCGAGTGATCTTGATGGCGCGCGGCTGGTCATCGTCGCGACCTCGCGACGCGCCGTGAACCGCTGGATCGCCGCTTTAAGCGAAGCGCGCGGAATTCCGGTCAACGTCGTCGACGACCGCGAGGCCTCGCGCTTCATCGTTCCCGCCATCATCGATCGCGACCCCGTGCTGGTGGCGATCTCCACCGGAGGCGCCTCACCGGTGCTTGCGCGGCGCCTGCGTGAGCGGCTCGAAGCGATCATTCCGAAACGGCTCGGTAACTTGGCAGTGTGGCTGCAAGCTCTGCGGCGCGCCGCGCGACGGCGATTGCCCGGCATCGATGCCCGACGCCGGTTTTTCGAACACGTGGTGGATGGTGCGGCCGCGCGCCGTTTTGTGGAGGGCGACACGCATGGCGCCGAGAAATTGGCGCAGCAATTGTTGGCGCGGGCCTCAGGTTCTGCGCCGGAATCCGGCGAGGTCACGCTGGTCGGCGCGGGCCCGGGGGATCCGGAACTGCTGACATTGAAAGCGCTGCGGGCGCTGCAGGATGCCGATGTCATTTTGCACGATCGGCTGGTGCCGCCGGCCGTGCTCGACATGGCCCGGCGTGACGCACAGCGAATTTGCGTGGGCAAGGCTGCCGGCGGCACCGGCAGCACACAAGCCGAAATCAACGCGCTGCTCATCGAGCACGCCTTGCAGGGTATGCGTGTCGTGCGACTGAAGGGCGGCGATCCTTTCATTTTCGGCCGGGGCGGCGAAGAACTCGAAGCGCTTCAAAAGGCCGGCATTCGTTTTTCTGTGATCCCCGGCATCACGGCCGCGGCCGGCTGCGCCGCCTACGCCGGCATACCGCTGACCCATCGCGATCACGCGCACAGCGTCACGTTCATCACCGGCCATGGGGATGACGACGGGCGCGAGCCTGATTATCAAGCCTTGGCGAAGCCCGGAATCACCGCCGTGTTCTACATGGGACTCGCTCGCGTGCAGCACATCGCAAGCAGCTTAATGCGGCACGGCGCGCCGGAAACGCTGCCGGCCGCGCTCATTGCGCAGGGCACGCTTGAAAACCAGCGCGTCATTACCGGGACTCTGGCCACCATCGCGGCCGCCGCCGCGCGCGCCGCTCTTCAGTCGCCGACGCTTTTGGTGGTGGGCGAGGTCGTCTCTTTGCACGACTCGCTGGCATGGTTCAACACGGGCGCGCAGCTGGAAGTTTCCCAGTCGGCGTAATCATTGGGTTGGCGCGATCAGGCGATCGCCTCGCCAAAGCCGCGCTCGGCGATCCACGCCTTGTTGAACAATCGCGATTGATACTTGGCGCCGCCGTCGCATAGCACCGTGACAATGGTGTGGCCGCGACCCAGCTGTTTGGCGAGGGTGACCGCGGCGGCCACATTGATTCCCGAGGTACTGCCGAGCAGCAACCCCTCTTCGCGCAGCAGCCGATACACGAAATGCATGGTCTGCGCATCCGTGATGCGCAGCGCGTCATCGATCGGCGCGCCTTCCAGGTTTGCCGTCACGCGTCCGGTGCCGATTCCCTCGGTGATGGACGATCCGCCGTCGGATTTCAGTTCGCCATCCTTGATGTAGTGGTATAGCGCGCTGCCCGGCGGATCCACGAGCACAATGCGCACGTCGTTGGATTTGGATTTCAAATAGCGGGCGGTACCGGCCAATGTGCCGCCCGTGCCGGTTGCCGCACAGAAGGCGTCGAGCTTGCCGCTGGTATCGCGCCAAATTTCCGGTCCGGTCGACTCGAAATGCGCATCGCGGTTCGCGGTATTGTCGAATTGATTGGCCCAGATGGCATCGGGCAATTCTTGCGCGAGGCGGCCGGCGACCTTCTGATATTGGTTGGGATTGCTGTAGGGTACCGCCGGGACTTTCCGCAGCTCTGCGCCCAGCGCCTCGATGATTTGATACTTCTCGGCCGCCTGATTGTCCGGCATGACGATTACGCACTTATAGCCTCGTGCGTTACAGACGTGCGCCAGGCCGATTCCGGTGTTGCCGGCGGTCCCCTCGACGACAGTGCCGCCGGGCTTCAACGTGCCGCGCCGCTCGGCCTCCAACACGATCCATTTTGCCGCGCGATCCTTTACCGAACCGCCCGGGTTCATGAACTCGGCCTTGCCTAAAATCTCGCAGCCGGTCTCATCGCTCAAGCGCCGCAGGCGAATCAGGGGTGTATTGCCGATCGAGCCGGTAAAGCCATCTTTGATTTTCATCAGTGCGAATTTAAGCGATTCCGCGCTCAAAACGGTGATTTTAGAAAAAAGAGTCCCCGGACTGGCCGGGGAATTCGAGTGGAACAGGTGCTAGGGATGTGACCCTACACGTCCGTTAGTGGCTGATACGCGGCACAAAAGTGCCCAAACGTTCGACCTTGTTTGTGTCTTCCAGTGTTGCTAGTAAGTAACGCTGGTAATAAACACGAACCGCTTCGTCAGCACTATCATAGGCGATACCGTAGATAAATCCAATAGTTAACGCTTTTTAATTAGATTTTGCTGCGCTATGTCAAA
>DATNKC010000473.1:0-4099 GCA_035603615.1 Steroidobacteraceae bacterium
TTCATGTTCGTCGTCTTGGGACAGCTCATGACCTTGGACATGAGCCTGACGTTTTGGATGACGGCAAGTCTTGCGGGCTTTTTGCTGGCGCAGCAGGCGCAGTCGGGGGAACGGCGTTGGATGCTGTTGGCGTGGGGTGCCGCGGCCTTAGGAGTCATGACGAAAGGCCTCGTCGCCGCGGCAATCCCGGCGGCGGTACTGGTGATCTACAGCCTGTGGATGCGTGATTTTTCGCCCTGGCGCAAGCTGCACCTTCGATGGGGTTTGCCGCTGTTTTTCGCCATTACCGTGCCCTGGCACTGGCTTGCCGCGCAGCGCCTCAACGACTTTCTACAGTTTTTTTTCATTCACGAGCATGTCGCACGCTTTTTAACGCCCATCGCCGAACGCGAGGAGCCCTGGTGGTTTTTCGGCTGGGTATTTTTGGCCGGGACGGTGCCCTGGACCGTGCCTACCTTACGCGTGTTGGTGAGCGGCTGGCGGGGTCCCCGCGGCGAATTCAGTCCGACTTTATTCCTGTGGATTTGGGTCGTCTTTGTCTGCCTGTTTTTCTCGCTCTCCGACTCGAAACTCATGCCCTACATTCTGCCCGCGATGCCGGCCTTGGCGGTGCTGATCGGAGCGTTGCCATTGCCAACCCTGAAGCGGGATCTGCTGCTGACGGGCATCCTGACGACGGTTACGGCGCTGGTGTTGGGCGCGGCGAGCTTCGCGCTGCCAAACCTGATCCCCGTCTCGCCCCGCCAGCCCTATTTTTTACAGCTGGCCAAGCCGGTGCGCGAGGTCGCCGTGCTGCTGCTGCTCTCGGGGCTGTTCGTCTGGGTGCAGAAGGCATCTGATGCGACCCGCGCGGCCGCGGTGCTTGGCGTCGGCTGGAGCCTGGCGGTCCTGCTGCTGGTCAGAACGGCAACCCTGCTCGCGCCGATTTATTCAGGAATCGACCTGGCCGCCGCGTTGCCCGCGGCGGCGCGGTCGGCTCCGCTCTACAGTGTTCGCACCTATGATCAATCCCTGACATTTTATCTGCAGCGAACCGTCACGTTGGTCGGGTATCGTGGCGAACTGGATTACGGATTGCGTCAGGCGCCTGATCGAGAAATCACGGATGTCGAGGGGTTTCTGACCACGTGGAATTCGCAACTCGACGCCTACGCGGTGATGGACAAGAGGACATTCGATAACTTCAAGGAGCGTGGCGTGCCCATGCGTACAGTCGGTCAAAATGTGGGTGAGGTCATGGTGTCGCGGCAATGAGTTGGGTGACGTGGACGTTGATATTGACCGGCGTGGGGTTGAACGCGGCGGCGCAGCTGCTGCTCAAAGTGGCCACCCGGCCGTTGGCGCATTTCAACGAATTCAATGCCGATATCCTGAGCAGCAGCGTCGTCATCCTGTTTCGCAGCGTGCCGTTTTGGACCGGCATGCTGTGCTACGCGGCCAGTGTCTGCGTGTGGGTCGCGGCGCTCTCCAAGGCGCCCGTCAGCACTGCCTACCCCATGTTGTCCTTGGGCTATGTCGTGGTAGCCGCCGTATCGGTGGCATGGCTCGGGGAGACCCTCACGCCGGCTAAAATGCTGGGAATTGCACTGATATGCATCGGCGTGCTGCTGGTGTCGAGGAGCCCGATGTGAAGCCTTTCTTACCGTTCACCCGCCCCGCCATTGATGAGCAGAGCATTGCCGCGGTCGCGGATGTTTTCCGCTCCGGACAGCTTGCCAGCGGCCCCAAAGTGGCCGCGTTCGAAGCGGATCTCGCGGCATACTTGGGCGGCGCCCGTCATTTGCGGGTGATGACCTCCGCGACCGCGGGGCTGGAAATGGCCCTCGAAGTCGCCGGCATCGGACCGGACGATGAAGTCATCGTGCCCGCCATGAGCTTTGCGGCCAGCGCCAATGTCGTGGCGCGCCTGCGCGCCAAACCGGTATTCGTCGACATCGATCTCCATACGCGCAACATCAATCTCGAGCGCGTCCCCGCGGCGATCACGCCCAAGACCCGCGCCATCATGCCGGTGCACTTCGCCGGACTGCCCGTGGACATGGATGGACTCTATGGCCTCGCCGCAGAACACGGACTGCGAGTCGTGGAAGACGCGGCCCATGCCATCGGCTCGAAATACAAGGGCAAACCCATCGGCAGCTTTGGGGACCTGGTCGTGTTCAGTTTCCATCCCAACAAGAACATGACGACCATCGAAGGCGGCGCGATCAGCACGGGCGATGCGATGGCAGCGGAGCTTTTGGAGCAATACCGCTTTCACGGCATCAAACGCAATGCCGACGGCGAAGTCGATGTCATGTTCCCCGGCGCGAAAAGCAATCTGACCGATGTCGCGGCTCAAGTTGGCATCGATCAGCTGCGCCGCTTGGACGGATTCAATGCGCGCCGCCTTAAGTTGGCGGGCCGCTACTTCGATGAGTTTGAAGGGTACGGCGGTGTGGTGCTGCCGGCGCGCGGCGACTCGGGACACAGCTGGCACATGTTTCAGGTGTTGATCGATTTCGCTTCGCGCGGCATGACGCGGCCGGGATTTCAGAAGGCGATGGCTGACCGGGGCATCGGCATCGGCGTGCACTATCCGAGTATTCCGAGTCTCAAGTTCTATCGCGAGGCGGGCTATCGGGACGAAGATACGCCGGTTGCCGCACGGGTCGGACGCGAGACCGTTACGCTGCCATTGTTTCCCGCCATGGCGGATGACGATGTGACGCGCGTGGTCAGAGAAATCAAAAGCACACTGAAATAGCCGGGCTTTCGCGTCCACGGTGCAGTCACTTTGCGGCAGCTTGCGGGGTATTTAGGGATGGCGCAGACTGCCTGCCCGCGACTGTTTCAACTCCAAAGGAATTCTCATCATGAAGCGTTTAATGATTCTTGCGCTCGGCGCTGCGGTGCTCTCCGCGCCGTTGTACGCGGCACTGCCGGAAGGCGCTCAGGCTCCTGACTTCACCACGCAGGCGACCCTCGCCGGCAAGCCATTTACGTTTTCCCTGGCCGATGCGCTGAAGAAAGGTCCCGTGGTCCTGTACTTCTATCCCGCGGCCTTCACCCCGGGTTGCACCGTCGAGGCGCATAACTTCGCCGAGGCGACCGACAAGTTCAAAGCCATGGGCGCGACGGTGATCGGGGTTTCGCACGACAACATCGACACGCTCAACAAATTCTCGGTGAGCGAGTGCCGCAACAAGTTTGCGGTTGCGGCCGATGGGGATCAGAAGATCACCAAGGAATACGACGCGGTGCTGGCGCAAAAGCCGGAGTACGCGAATCGCACATCCTATGTCATCGCACCCAACGGCAAGATTATTTATGAGTACACGGCATTGAATCCCGACAAGCATGTCGAGAACACGATGGCCGCCGTCGAGAAGTGGAAGGCGGAGCACAAGAGCTAATACGTTTGTTTGATCGCCGGGCCGGCGATTGCCGGCCCGGCCCCTGCACCCATTTGATGGCCGCGGAGGTTCCGGCCATAATCAAGCGCTATGGTTGCACAAAACTCGGAGCCGGGCGGCGCCGCTCCGCGGATCGCCATTGTCATCGCCACGAAGGGCAGACCTGCAGCCGTCACAGAGGTCGTACGCCTGCTGGAACGGCAAACGCTGCTTCCCTCGAGGGTCATCATTTCGGCGACCGGCAACGCCGACATTGAGGCGCCCTTGGAAAGCTCGGTTTTCCTGCTGGAAGTGATTTACGGCAGTGCGAGCCTTACCAAACAGCGCAATCGCGCGCTCGAGCAGTTGCGCGGTCAAACGGACATTGTGGTGTTCTTCGACGATGATTTCGCGCCGGCCGTCACGTGGCTCGAGCATTGCGCATTCGCATTCGCGGCCGATGCGCACGTGGTCGGCGTGGGCGGTCTGGTGCTGCGCAACGGCGCCACTGAAGCGGCGGAGGTGTCGTGGGGCGAGGCCAAGCGCCTGATCAGCGACCCTCCTGCGCTGCCGTCCGGCCCGCCGACATTTTCGAATTGCCTCAGTTTGTATGGCTGCAACATGGCGTTTAGGATCAGCGCGATCGGCGATCTACGCTTCGATGAGCGCCTGGTGCTATACGCCTGGATGGAGGATAAGGATTTTTCCCGAATCGCCGGGCGCAC
>DATNKC010000474.1:0-6161 GCA_035603615.1 Steroidobacteraceae bacterium
AACGGGCGATGTCGCCGGGGATTCGTACCATCTCTACAAGGAAGACGTAAAACTGCTCAAGGATTTGGGCGCGAAGACCTATCGCTTCTCCCTGTCCTGGTCGCGTATTTTTCCCGAGGGCCGCGGCCAGCCGAATGAGCCTGGGCTCGCCTACTATCAGCGACTGATCGATGAGTTGCTCAAGAACGGCATCGAGCCGTACGTCACCTTGTTTCACTGGGACCTGCCTCAAGCGCTTGCGGGGGGATGGCAATCCCGCGACACTGCAAAGGCCTTTGCCGACTATGCCGCATACGTCGCGCGCAGGCTCTCGGATCGCGTGCGTCATTTCATGACGACCAACGAGTTCGTGTGCTTCACCGATTTGAGCTATCAGATCGGCCAGTTCGCCCCCGGTCTTAAATTGGCCGCCGCACAGGTCAATCAGATCCGTCATCACGGAGTCCTGGCGCATGGACTGGGCGTGCAAGCCATTCGCGCCAACTCATTGAGCGGCACGCAAGTGGGCCTGGCCGAAAACCCTAAAGTTTATGTGCCGGTCATCGAGAGCGCCGAGCACATCGAAGCGGCGAAGCGCGCCTTTCGGGAAGAGAACGCAGCCTTTCTCACCGCCGTGATGGAGGGCCGGTACACCGACGGTTACCTGCAGCGCGAGGGGGCGAACCAGCCTAAGGTGGAAAGCAACGACTTGAAGATCATCGGCAGCCCGTTGGATTTCATCGGCCTCAATGTCTATCAACCGGAGTATGCCCGCGCCGACGCCGGCGCGTCAGGCTATGCCGTCGCGCGCCGGCCGTCCTCTTTCCCGCACATGGCCTCGCCCTGGCTGTTCATCGGCCCCGAAGTGATCTACTGGGCGATCCGCCACACGAGCGACTTATGGAGTCCGCACGCTATTTACATCACCGAGAACGGCTGCTCTTGCGAGGATTTTCGCGAGGCCGATGGGCGCATCGAGGACACAGACCGGGTGATGTTTCTGCGGAACTATTTGACCCACTTGCAGCGCGCGGCCGCGGAAGGCTATGCGATCAAAGGGTATTTTCTGTGGAGCCTGATCGACAATTTCGAATGGGCCGACGGCTACGGCAAACGATTCGGCATTCACTACGTTGACTTCAAGACGCGAAAACGCAGTCGCAAGCTGAGCGCCGATTGGTTTCGCGAAGTGATCTCGCGAAACGCCGTCGCTTGACAAAACGAGCCCGATCATCGGCAAGGTTTCGCAGCCGCCCGGCTCATTATTGTTATTGCTTTTGATTCTCCGGCAGCGTCGCCGCGGTCATTTTCGTGTCGGCGTCGCGTTCTGATCGGGCTGATTCAAACTGATTTTTGCACGCCTTGTACGCGTCGCGGTATGGCTCTGCGCTGTTTGCGCGGCCGCGCTTCATCATGCAATGAGCCATTTGCCGCGGCGTAAAAGCGGGAGGATTTAAATCGCCGGCATACACCGGCGCCGCGGCAGCCAGGCTGACTGCGACTACGATTGAGGAATGCCGTCCATTCATGGAGCACCTCCACAGAGCGCGTTTCTTGGCAGCACCTGCTTAAGGTGCGGATTCTCCTACGGGCGTCGATCAGCGTTCTTGCGCTGCGCATCTTGCCGGGCTTTTTCGTCCTGGTAGTTCTCCTTCACGGTCTCTTTCGCATCGCCGAATTTTGCCTGCGCCTTGCCGGCGACTTGATTCGCCATGCCCTTCGCTTGTTCGGACAGGCTGCCAACGGCTTTGCCGGCCACTTCCTGCACTTTGCCCGCCACTTCTTTGGCGCGGCCTTCAACCTGATCTTTGTTGATACCCATGGTCCAGCCCTCTCCTGTTTACGTCGTCAGACTATGCTCGCGAGACGAAGACTGCGGCGTAGGAGAGACGGCCGAGTGGCTGTCGGAATGGCCGCCTACCAACCGGGAGGAATTTTACAGTTGGATGTTAGGGCCGCGCTGAGCCGGGCTTACTTATCGAAAACGCGCACACCGTGGTAGGCTCCTTATTTCCGCCAGGCCAAGGTTTTCCATTGAAAGCATTCCTTATTATCTTGCTGCTTTGCGTATCGGGCTGCAGCTTGTTTCATCGCAGGCCCCACGCGCCCGATCCGACTGAGCTCGTTGTGGTAGGAGCTCCTGTAGGTTCGATAGTTTTCGTCGATGGAGTGCAAGCGGGTCAAGCGAAGGAGCTCGCCAAGCAGCCGCAAGAAGTAGAGGTCGCGCCGGGCACTCACGTCGTGGAAGTAAGAGTGGGCGACACCGTCGCGTATCGAGAGAACACTTACGTCGCGCAGGGCGAAAAGCACGTCATCTCGGTACTATCAGGCCGGAATTGAGGACGTCTCATGCCAGTGCGTCCTAATTGGCATAGCCGCATATATCCAAACCGAACCTTTGCGCGACACAGAACAGAAATACTCCGTCTGGACCCTCCTGCAAGCCGCCGCCTCGCCGCGGCGTCAGTGGGCGCCGGCCTGGCGTGAGGCGCGGCCGAAGCCAACCTACGATGTCATCATTGTGGGAGGGGGTGGCCACGGATTAGCCACGGCTTACTATCTGGCGAAAAATCATGGCCTGACCAATGTGGCTGTGCTCGAAAGGGGTTGGATCGGGGGAGGCAACACCGGCCGTAATACGACGATTGTTCGTTCCAATTACCTGTATCCAGAAAGTGCCCGTCTGTACGATTTCTCGTTGAAATTGTACGAGAACCTATCCCAGGCGTTGAACTTCAACATCATGCTCAGCCAGCGTGGCTTGATCACCCTGGCGCACGGTCGGCACGACCTGGAATCCATGTCGCGCTGGGCCAACGCCATGCGTATGAACGGCGTGGATGCGGATCTTTTGACGCGCGAGCAAGTCCAGCACTTGGCGCCGGGTCTCGATATGTCAAGTCGTGCGCGCTATCCGATTCTCGGCGGCCTGACGCAAGGACGTGCCGGCACTGCGCGGCACGATGCCGTTGCATGGGCGTATGCGCGCGGCGCATCGCACTTGGGCGTCGACATCGTGCAGAACTGCGAGGTACGAGGTTTTATCGAGGAAGCAGGCGCGATCGTGGGCGTCGACACCAGCCTGGGTCGAGTTCGCGCCGGCAAGGTGGGCATCGCTGCGGCTGGACATAGCTCGGTGTTGGCCAATCTGGCGGGTTTCAAATTACCGGTCACCAGCTACGCGTTGCAAGCCATGGTCAGCGAACCGGTGAAACCGATGTTGAATACCGTGATCATGTCGGCGGCAATCGGCTCCTACGTCAGCCAGTCGGACAAGGGAGAAATGGTCATCGGAGGCGGCCTTGATCTTTTTCCCTCGTACGCGCAGCGCGGCAGCTTTTCAGTCATGCAAGACACCATCGCCGGCACGCTGGCCTTGTTTCCTTCATTCAGCCGCCTGCCGCTGCTGCGCCAATGGGCCGGCATCGTCGATGTGGTGCGGGATTCAAGTCCGATTATCGGTCGCACGCCGCTCAAAAATCTCTGCATCAATTGTGGATGGGGCACGGGAGGCTTCAAGGCCATTCCCGTGGGCGGCTGGACGTTTGCCCATTTGCTGGCGACGGGCAAGGACCATGAATTGGCGGAGCCATTCCAGATGGAGCGATTCAACACGGGTCGTCTGATCGATGAAGCGGCCGGCTCAGGGATCGCGCACTGATGATGCAGCTCAATTGCCCATGGTGCGGGGTGCGCGATGAACCCGAATTCGTTTGTGGCGGCACCGCGCAAATCGCGCGACCCGGTGTCGCTTGCGGCGATCAGGAATGGGGCGAGTATCTGTTCTTCCGTGAAAATCCCAAGGGCCTGCACGGCGAGCGCTGGCGCCACACTTATGGCTGTGGGCAATGGTTCAATCTTGTTCGCAACACCATCACTCACGAAATAATTGCGGTCTACGGCATGCAAGAACGTCCGCCATGAGCGGCCGCCGATTGCCTGCGCCGAGCGGCACGCGGCTCGATCGCACCCGCGAGATCCGGTTTACTTTCAACAATCGTGCCTACTCCGGGTTTCATGGCGACACCTTGGCCTCGGCATTGCTCGCGAATGGCGTGCAGCTCGTCGGACGCAGCGTCAAACTGCATCGGCCTCGTGGGATCTACAGCTGCGGCGTTGAAGAACCTACGGGTCTTGTGGATGTGGGATCGGGTTCGAGACGCACGCCCAATGTGCGCGCCAGCCTGCTTGAAATTCATCAAGGTCTCGTCGCGACCAGCGTGAACTGTTGGCCCAGCGTTGGATTTGACGTTGCGGCGATCAACAATTGGTTTTCGGCGATTCTCCCCGCGGGCTTTTATTACAAAACATTCAAATGGCCAAATTGGCATGTGTACGAGCCAAGCATTCGACGCCTGGCGGGTTTTGGCCGCGCATCTACCGAACCGGATCCAGATCGCTACGAGGAAATCGCGATCAGCGCGGATGTGCTCGTTGTCGGCGCGGGCGTCACGGGCGTTGCGGCCGCGGTCGGCGCAGCACGCGGCGGCGCCGAAGTCCTGCTGCTCGGCGGCTCATCGCACTTGGGCGGCCGGTTGGGCTATCAGGGCGATGCGCCAACGGCGGCACTGATCAAGGAGGCACAACAGCTGGGCATTCGCATCCTGACTCGCACGCTGGCGTTCGGCGTCTACGATCACAACTTGGTATGCGCGCGGCAGGTGATAGACGGCGTCATTTCGCAGGATTCGCCCGGCATGTTGCGCGAACGCTTGTGGAAGATCCGTGCCCGTGCAGTCATTGCCGCCACCGGTGCGTTCGAGCGGCCCATGGTATTCCCCGACAACGATCGTCCCGGTGTCATGCTTGCCGGCGCGGTTGAGAAATATGCCCACGCTTATGGCGTAGCGTGCGGCAGCCGCGTCGTGATTGCGGCCAACAGCGATCAGGCCTACCAAGTCGCCGCAACCTTGCGCGGACTTGGCGTCGAGGTACTGGCGATCGCCGACCGTCGGCCCGACACATTGATCGCCGCGGAAGCGCCCCAGGGCACGCAACGATTCAGCGATGCCATGGTTTCGGGCGTTTCCGGCCATCGCGCGGTGCGCGGCTGCAGCATTGCAACCTCGCAATCCGAAACCAAGGCGACGCACTTTGACTGCGACTTGATCTTGAGCGCGGGCGGATTCGCGCCGGCTGTACATTTTCACTCGCAGGCCGGCGGTAAATTGCGCTGGCTGGACGAGTCGGCGATGTTCGTGCCGGACGGAGCTGCCGGAGAGCTTTACAGTGTCGGCGCGTGTGCCGGCGTCTTTGAGCTCGACGCTGCGCTGAGTCATGCCGCCGCCGTCGGCACCGCGTTGGGCCGCAGGTCCGCGGTGCCCGCCGCGCCGATCGGCGGGATCGGCCATTCGCTCGCGAATACGCATGTGTCGCGCTTAGGGAAGCCCCAGTTCATCGATCTGCAGAACGATGTGACCGCGAGCGATGTGTCCCTCGCGGCGCGCGAGAACTATCGGTCGGTCGAACATCTCAAGCGCTATACCACCACCGGCATGGGAACCGACCAGGGCAAGACCAGCAATATCAATGCGCTGGTATTCATGGGCGAGCAGACACAACGAACTCCGCCAGCGGTCGGCACCACCAAATTTAGGCCGCCGTTCGCGCCGATCACCATGGGCGCGCTGGCGGGACGACGCGTCGGCTCCCTGTACCGGCCCCTAAAGCGTTTGCCGGCGCAGGCTTGGCATGAAGAACGGGGCGCCGTGTTCGAAGAATATGGCGGTTGGCGGCGGCCCGCGGCTTATCCTCGGGCCGGCGAAGCGATCGAAGCCGCGGCGCTGCGCGAGGCGGCTGCCACCCGCAAGGGCGCTGGGATATTCGATGGATCGCCGCTCGGTAAGCTGGAACTGTTCGGACCGGACGCCGCTCGATTTCTTGACCTGATGTACGTCGGGACCTTGTCGACGCTCGCGATCGGGCGGGCTCGCTACGGCTTGCTGCTCAATGAGAACGGTGTGCTGGTTGACGATGGCATCGTGGCGCGCCTGGGAGAGCAGCACTTTTGGGTCAATACCACCAGTGCCGGCGCAGAGCGGACGGCCGATATGTTCGAAGAATGGCTGCAATGCGAGTTCACGGATCTCAAGGTGCTGGTCACGCCGGTGACCGCGCGCTGGGCGAATGTGACGGTGGCCGGCCCACGGGCATGGGATCTGCTCGCGGCCGCCGGATTTGAC
>DATNKC010000475.1:0-8376 GCA_035603615.1 Steroidobacteraceae bacterium
GACAGCTCCAAATGAGATCCCATCATGAACAAGCGCAAGCAGTCCCCGGTTGATTTTCTCAGGGAACTCCAAAATCGGCGATCTGACGCCTTTCTCCAAATTTTCTCAGGAGTTGATACAGATGAGCAGCAAGCCAATCAAAATTCCCGGACCCGATCATCCGATAAGCATCACGCCGACGAAAGGCAGAGTCACTGTCGTCGTGAACGGTAAGCGCATTGCCGATACCCGCGAAGCCTTAACGTTGAAGGAAGCAGCCTACCCGGCCGTGCAATACATCCCGCGCAAAGACATCGACCAAGCGCAACTGCAACGGACATCGCACCACACGTATTGTCCGTATAAAGGCGAATGCGCCTATTACAGCATTCCTTCCGGCGGGGAACGCTCGGTCAACGCGGTTTGGACTTACGAGGCTCCTTACGCCTCCGTATCCGCAATCCGGGAATACCTTGCATTTTACCCGGACCGGGTCGACGCCATCGAAGTCGGCGTCGAAGACTGAGATGGAATCGAGGACTTCGATAAGCTCTAGACACGAGTCCACGACGATCTCTTAAGCATTTCCAGTCGCATCGGTGTCGGCGATGCCTAATATCGAAAGATATTGGATTCCGCTGTAGTGCTTGCTCTTCTAATCTCGGTGATGCAGTCACACGAAAGCTTGGAGGAGTCATGTCAGAGCCAATTTCCCGAAACCGTCTATCGCGCGCCCTTCGTCGGAGCCTTCGTCCGTTAGCCAATTTCCTGGCTCAGCATGCAGTGGCGAGTTCTGTTGTACCGGCGATGGCCGCGTTGGCGCTGCAAAGTGCCCCAGTCGCCGCTCAGGAGCTGCCGCGCACGCAATCAGTCGAGATCTTCGGCGGTGAGTTGTTCGGCGACAAGTTGACTGATACGCCCTTGTCGGGCCAGAACCCTCGCTTGAACGACGACGCACTCGCCGGCCTTCGTTATAACTACAACTTTACGAACATGTGGGGCGTACAGTTATCCAGTGGCTACAGTTGGAGCCGCGTCTCACGGACCCCGGTTGGGGACAATAAGCTCGGACTCACGACCGTCGATCTCGATGCGGTGTGGAACATCACACCTCAATTCCCCTTCGTTGCCTACGCACTTGCCGGTGCCGGCTACGCCTGGGCCAACTTGGATGCCCCCATTTCAGCAGAGAGCAACGGACGCCCCGTCTTTCTCACCGATAGCAACGGCTTCACGGCCAACGCGGGCATCGGCGTCAAATACTATGTGAGCAACAATCTCTATGTAGATGCGCTGGCTCGCTATCGCTACCTCGATCGACTCGTGAGCACGTCGAATCAACACTTGAATACAACTGAGACCACGCTGGGTATCGGCTGGCGGTTTTGAGCGAACATTCGCGCAGCGATGCGGGAGACAGAAGTCGTTAAGGCGCGCCGCGGCGGTCGCGGTTCTGAATCGCTCCGCCGCACTCGCCGACGGGGTAGAGCCGCGGGCGATCGCGGGATGATCCCATCACGCGTGACTGAGCGGCAGTCCGATTCGCGATCGGGAGCACGCCTTTTGGGTCCAACGAAGCGGCGGCGTCACCATCGCTCCGCGAGGCCGCTTCCTCTTTGATGCGATCGACAAACCAACGGCCCGCCGGGCCGAGGGGGCTGTTGGTCAGATATACCGCTGACATCACCACGGCGTGTCCCTCGGGCGGATCGTCCTCAACCTTGATCTCAACCAGCTCGCCACTTGCCAGGTCAGCCTCCACCATGTGCAGCGGCATGATGCCGAACCCGAAACCAGCGCGCAAAAAATGGTGCTTGGCCGCGAGATCGCATAGGCGCCATATTCTCGGCGACAGCAATCCGAATCTGCCCGCACGCCACACATTGGCGTGGTCAGCGTGAACCAGCTGAATATGCTCGCAAAGGACGCTCATGGGAATCAGCGCGCGCTGCGCTGCCAGCGGGTGTCGTGGTGATACAACCTTGATCGCTCTGACGGTCAGCAGCCGCTCGCGGCTGAACTGCGGCGGCGCCGGCGGCAAGGATCCCATAAGGCCGATCGCGCAGCGCCCGTCGAGCACGGGGTCCGCTACGGCTTCCCACATCTCGACGTGTAGTCTCAGTGGAATCGCGGGGAATTGCATTTGGAAAGCGGCCGCAGCACACGCCAACACCGTGACCGGAAACATCGCGTCAACCACCAGGCTAAGCTCTGTCTCGAGACCGTTGGCAAGACCCTTCGCTCGGGCCTTGAAGAGGTCAACCTCCGTAGCAACTGCGCGGGCGCGTGCGAGAAGCGCGCGCCCCTCATCAGTCAACATCGGGACACGTCCGCCGCGATCGAAAAGCCTTACACCAATCTGCCCCTCCAGATTGGCCAATGTCTGGCTCACCACGGATTGGGCACGTCTCAGGCGCCGGCCTGCCGCCGAGAAGTTGCCTTCCTCGGCCGCGGCGATGAAAGTCCGTAATTGATCGAGCGAGACGCCATCAAGCATGACTTCTCTCCTGAGCCGCGATCGAGCACGGCTTTCAGATTCTCAGCTCCAGCGGAGCTCCTAGCGGCATCATACTACGTCCGTACATAGTGATGTCAAACTGTTCGCAACTTCACCGGCTCATCTGAGTTGCTCGATCAGACCCGCGCTGCTCATCGCCGGGAACTCACCGTCCGTGCCCGCAGAAAGCTGGCGCCACTTGTCGAGTTCCGCACGCATCCCCGAGAGCTTCTGCTCGGCCGCGCTGACCGCAATTGACCCGGCGAGGAAACGCATGGGAGGGGCAGCTTCGTTTGCCAAGCGCACTATCGCGTCAGCCAGTCTCGACGGATCCCCAGGTTGCCGTCCGTTGCGTGCAGCCAATCCTGCGAGCAGCTGAGCGCGCCGATCGTCGTAGTCGGAGATCCGGGTTTGACCGAATCGAAGCGATTCGGGCTTGAGAAAGTCTGTGCGAAATGGCCCGGGCTCGATGATGGTCACGTACAGACCGAAGGGTGCGATCTCCTTGGCTAAGGCTTCGGAAAATCCTTCGAGCGCGAACTTGCTTGCGCAGTAGAGCGAATACAACTGCGCGCCGATGACTCCACCAAGAGATGACAGGTTGAAAATTCTCCCCTGTCGGGCGCGGCGCATTACCGGCAATACGGCCCACGTGACGTTGAGAACTCCGTTTAGGTTGGTGGCGAACTGCGCCTCGGCATCTTGCGTCGTTAGCTCCTCGAAGAAGCCCACGTGACCGTAACCGGCGTTATTTACCAGCACGTCGATTGCGCCGAATCTCGCCACCGCCGCATCGACAGCACGGCGCGCCTGATAGGTGTTGGCCACGTCCAATTTGACTGACAGAAGCTGCTCATCATCCGGCCCAAGCACATCGGCAATCGCCTTCCGGCTGCGCCCCGTGGCTACCGCTCGATCTCCAGCCTTCAGGACGGCCTTCGCGATCTCGGCGCCGAGTCCGCGGCCGGCGCCGGTAATGAACCAGGTTTTTGCCATCTTCGCCTCTTCAAGTCCCAAAAAAGTAATGACGCTTAAACAGTGGCCGCCACGCGTCCTGTGGACGGCTGTCTAATGGTCCGTTGCGCTGAGGCGAGGTTCGACCAACCGCACGAACGCGATGTAATGACGCGGCACACCGCTGCAGCGCCCAGGGCCAACACGTACGATAGATCGACCGACGGCAGACGCGTGTAGACTCTTGCCAAGGCGCGCTGTCGCACATCGGCGCTCTCGCCCTGGGCCAGGGCTGTTTCGATTTCGTCTACGAGATTCGGCATGCACGCGCGAAGTAACCCGACCAGCACCGGGGCACGGGCCGCAACGATAGCGCTGTCCCATAGCGCGCCCCGCGCTATCAAATCGCTCGCTGCGACCTTCCCGGATGGTTTGACGATGCGCAGCACGCTGCGTGTGCCATCCTCGAACCAGCGGCCGGGTACGATATACCCTGACTCGGTGGCCGGCTGTTCAGGTTTGATCCCAATGAGAGCCAAGTTGTTTCGAGTGTGCGCGGTTGGGGTGGCGGCGTCGAGCAGACTGCTCGCAAGCGCTGTTTCGTTGCTCACATAGTGATCCGTTGGCATCGCTATGATGCGCGCCGAGGGGTCGCGTTCGAGCATTGTGAGAGCCGCCAGCAGCACTTCTATCGCTGAACCCCGGTAGTGCGGTTGCGCGATGACATTCCCGCCCGGAAGCATTGCGAGCGATTCGCTCCAGCGGAGCTTCTGCGCGCGGTCGATGACCGCAACGATTTGATCGCGGGGCACGATTGAACGTGCGCGCGAGAGCGTCATCTTGAACAGCGTTTGCCGGTCAAGCGGTGCGGCGAATTCGTCGGAAGAATTGTTTACGCGATGGTCTTGAGATTCGTGCGGATCGGCGCCGGCGCCGGTAAGCAATATCACCCATGTGCGCTCACGATTGCTCATTCCAGGACCCACGATGCGAAATACATGCGTCTTGCCGTGCCCGGATCAAACGGGAATGCGTCCATGTACCAAAGGCTAATGTGGGGAGATCTAGC
This sequence comes from Steroidobacteraceae bacterium, assembly GCA_035603615.1. Classification (GTDB taxonomy): domain Bacteria; phylum Pseudomonadota; class Gammaproteobacteria; order Steroidobacterales; family Steroidobacteraceae; genus Bog-1198. The sequence goes on from DATNKC010000475.1 coordinate 4,500, forward strand.
TGCATAGCTCATATCTTTCGATGGGAACTATCGAAGGCGACGATGGCTCGTTCAATGGCCACCCCACGCGCTCGTCGCAGGTGCATGTGATATTGATCGGCCCAGGCGATATATCACATCTAGTTATATGGGCTACCGGGCGCGAAGCCATGGCGCTAGCCTCCGCGAACGCGATTTAGGAGTACTTTTCATGGCTAGCTCAATCCCTCACGGCGCGCGTTCAACGGCAAATCAGGTTCTCGCGGGAGTGGATCTCACGAGGAGATGGATTTTGGTCACGGGATGCGATGAGGAGATCGGATTCGAGACGATGAATGCGTTGGCTGCGAACGGCGCCCACGTTCTCGGACTCGCGGGCTCATTGGCCAGCGCGAAAAATGCCTGCGATCAGATCGGACCACGCGCGACGCCTGTCGCGTGCGATCTCGCCGATCTCGATTCGGTTGCCGCCGCGGCCGGGATGATCAGAGGCCTCCAAGTGTCGCTAGATGCGATTGTTACCAACGCAGAGGTGGAAATGCCATCGACGCTGCGCACGAGCTACGGAGTGGAGCTTCAGTTTCTCGGCAATCATATCGGTCACTTTGCTTTGGTGAACCAGCTGTTGGATCTCGTGCGCAACGGCACCGGGCGCATCGTTATCGTCAGCAGCAGTGCGAGCATCATCCAGGCGCCTGCGGAGGGGATCATGTTTGACAATCTCGACGGTCGTCGATTTTACGATCCGATGACATTTTATGGACAATCCAAGTTCGCGGTGGCGCTGTACGCGAAGGAGCTATCGCGTCGGTTGCGCCGACGTGCGATCGCGGTCAACTCGCTGCATCCCGGTGCCTCGAAGGTGACCGGCGTACGCCACAACCTTTTGCTGCCCTTGAGAGTGGTGCGATCAACGGTTCAACTTTTCATGAAATCGACGGGCCAGCGAGCCGCAACGGCAGCGTTGCTTGCGGCGAGTCCCCGCGTCATGGGAATCACCGGGGAGTATTGGTCGGACTGTCAGGTTGCCGACGGGAATCCGCTATTGAATGACAGTGAGCTTGCAAAGCGTCTGTGGCAGGTCTCCACGCAGATCGTGGAACGGATAACGAATGCAACTCGAACCAACACTGCCGGCTGGCTGGTTCGGCGCGAGGCCACCGAACCTCGATCTATTTGAACGATAAGCCATATCGAAATATATAGGCTACCGAGGTAGACGATTCGACACTACCCTTCACTCATGCAAGCAAACGCCTCCCTTGTTTTCCGCCGCTGATTCAGCGCGTCGAAGGGAAAGCCCGGCAAATGAGGAGGACGGAGTGACAGGCTCGTGGACTTTATTGCAGAAGGGACCTGCACTTCTCTGCTGTTTCTTGATTGTTGTGCAATGCGCTGGATGCGGCGAAAAGAAGCCGCCTCCGGGAGCTGCCCCGCAGGTGCAGGTCGTACCGGTAGTCCAAAGGGATGTCAGCATCTATAGCGAGTGGGTGGCGACGCTGGATGGGTATGTCAATGCGCAAATTCAACCGCAGGTGAGCGGTTACCTGATCAAGCAAGACTATCGGGAAGGGTCCTTTGTCCATAAAGACGATGTGCTCTTTGAGATCGATCCTCGTCCATTCCAGGCTGTGCTCGACCAAGCGAAAGCGCAGCTCGCACAGGCAGAAGCACAGCTCGGCAACGCCACGCTCAACGTCAATCGCGACATCCCGGAAGCCGAGGCGAATGCCATCGCGCGCAGTCAGCTCGAGGGCGACACCCAGGCGCAATTGGCCGCGAAGGCGACCGTGGCCGCTGGGCGCGCCGCGGTGGAGCAGGCCGCCCTGAATCTGAGTTTCACGAAAGTACGCTCGCTCATCAGTGGAATTGCCGGCATCGCGCAGGTCCAAGTCGGCAACCTCGTCACGCCATCCGCCGTGCTCACGGGCGTATCGCAGGTGGATCCCATCAAGACCTATTTTCCGATCAGCGGAGAGGATTACCTGCGGATCGCCGATAAGATTCACCCCGAGACGGTGAATCTGCTGTCGAGCGATTCACCGATCCCGCTGCAGTTGATACTCGCCAACGGCAATACGTACGCGCGCAGCGGAGGCATCCTCTTCGCCGATCGGCAAGTGGATCAGCAGACCGGAACGATTCGGATCGCCGGGGCATTCGCGAACCCCGGCAACATCCTGCGGCCCGGGCAGTACGGCAAGGTGCGCGCCGTAACCCAGATCCTCAAGGGCGCATTGATGGTTCCGCAGCGGGCCGTATCGCAACTGCAAGGATCGACTCAAGTCGCCGTGGTGGGGACCGATAACAAAGTCGCCATCCGCTCCGTTCAAACCGGCGAGCGCGTCGACACCATGTGGGTGATTACAGGCGGCCTGGCGGCGGGCGATCGGGTCGTCGCGGAAGGCGTTCAAAAAGTCAAAGATGGCAGCATCGTCACGCCCACGCCGTTTACCTCTGCATCCGCGCCCACGCCTACCACCGCATCGGCCGGTCACTGAAAAATGTCCAAGTTTTTCATCAATCGACCGATCGTCGCCATGGTGATTGCGATCCTGACGGTCATCGTCGGCGCCATCACCATTCTCGGGCTGCCGATCTCGCAATTTCCCAACATCGTTCCCCCCGAAACGAAACTTCAAGCCACCTTCGTCGGTGCCGATGCTGAGACCCTCGCACAATCGGTCGCAACGCCCATCGAGGAACAGATGAGCGGCGTGGACAACATGAACTACATGTGGTCGGTGAATGCGACGGCCAATGGCCAGACGACCATGATCGTGGATTTCGGCGTACAGACCGATCCCAACACAGACCTCATTCTGACCCAGGTGCGCGAGACCCAGGCGGCATCCCAACTGCCGTCCAGCGTAACGCAGTACGGCGTTACCGTACAAAAATCGACGAGCGCGCCGCTGATGATCGTGGCGCTGTATTCTCCCCACGGTACGTACGATGCGAAATTCCTGGCGAACTATGAATACATCAACATCAATGATCCCGTCACCCGGGTCGCGGGAATTGCCAGCGTGCAGGTGTTCGGCGCAGGGCAGTACGCGATGCGCATGTGGCTCAAACCGGATGCGCTCACCAAGCTCGGCGTCACGGTATCCGACGTCGTCAACGCGGTTCAGTCGCAAAACACCGTAAATCCCACCGGACAAATGGGTGGCGAACCGGCGCCCAAAGGTCAGGAGTTCACCTATTCGGTGCGCGCGCAGGGCCGTCTGACGACGCCGGAACAATTCGGCGACATCATCGTGCGCGAGAATCCCGGCGGCGGAGCCGTTCGGGTGAAGGACGTGGCGCGCATCGAACTCGGCGCGCAGACCTACACATTGGCGGGACGATTGAATGGGAAGCCCGCAGCAGCCCTGGCGATCTATCAGCTGCCCGGTTCCAATGCCGTCAATGACTCCAAAGCGGTGCAGGCGCTGATGGCGCAGCTGAAGAAGAGCTTTCCGCCGGACATAGACTACGCCATCGCCCTGGACCAAACGAAAGCCGTCACCGAGGGTATCCGGGAAATCGTGTTGACCCTTGGCATTGCGCTGGTGCTCGTAATCATCGTGGTCTATCTTTTCCTCCAGGGTTGGCGCGCCACACTGATACCGCTGCTCGCCGTGCCCGTGTCGCTGGTCGGCACTTTCGCATTTTTTCCGTTGTTCGGTTTCTCCATCAACACGCTGTCGATGTTCGGCATGGTGCTGGCCATCGGCCTGGTCGTCGACGATGCGATTGTGGTGGTCGAGGCAGTCGAGCGCCATATTGAGGAAGGCATGGCGCCAAAGGATGCCGCGCTGAAAGCCATGCAGGAGATCTCAGGGCCCGTCATCGGCATTGCTCTGGTGCTCTCGGCGGTATTCATCCCCACGGCCTTCATACCGGGCATTACCGG
>DATNKC010000476.1:0-2254 GCA_035603615.1 Steroidobacteraceae bacterium
GTGTTGCCGCGCTGCGCACTGCCCGAGATCTTGCCCTTGAATTGTTTGCGGAACTTGGTCCGCTTCGGCTGCATCATGCTTGTTTACCCGATCAAGTCGCGGCCGGTGCCGCGGGTTCAGTGGATTTGGCGACTGCCGCCGCCGCTACGGCCTCGGCCTCGGCTTCCACGGCCTCTTCCGCCGGCTTGTCGAACACTTCGCCCTTGAAGATCCACACTTTGATGCCGATCACGCCATACGTGGTTTGCGCCTCGGCCAGACCGTAGTCGATGTCGGCGCGAAACGTGTGCAGCGGCACCCGGCCCTCGCGGTTGGTCTCGGTACGCGCGATTTCCGAACCGTTCAAGCGTCCTGAAATGCGCACCTTGATGCCCAGCGCGCCGGAACGCATGGTGTTGGTGACGGCGCGCTTCATGGCGCGGCGAAACATCACGCGCTTTTCCAATTGCTGCGAGATGCCCTCGGCCACCAGCTTGGCGTCGAGCTCGGGCTTTCTGATTTCCGCGATGTTCAGGCGCACATCGTTCATGCCCATCCCTAGGATCTTGGCGACGGCAGTGCGGAGCTTCTCGATGTCCTCGCCCTTCTTGCCGATCACGATTCCCGGCCGCGCCGTGTGAATGGTGATGTTGGCGCGCCGCGCGGCCCGCTCGATGTGGATGTTGCTCACCGACGCATCCGCCAATTTCTTGTTCAGGAACTTGCGCACCAAGAAATCGGTATGGATGTTCGAGGCAAAATTCTTCGAATGCGCATACCACTTCGACGACCAGTCGCGCGTGATGCCTAGACGAATACCAATTGGATTTACTTTCTGACCCATTAGGCCTCTCGCTTTCCGTCGGACACTTGAACCAGGATGTGACTGTTGCGCTTGGCGATGCGCACGCCGCGGCCCTTGGCGCGTGCGTGGAAGCGCTTGAGCATCGGCGCCGGATCGACCTCGACGCGCGTCACTTTCAGATCATCGACATCGGCATTGAAATTGTTGTATGCATTGGCGATCGCGGAATCCAATACCTTGAGCACGATCTTCGCGCCCTTCTTCGGCATGAATTTCAGCGTATTCACCGCGAGCGTGGCCGACTTGCCGCGAATCGTGTCGACCACCAGGCGGCATTTCTGCGGCGAGATGCGGGCGTAGCGCAATACTGCTTTTGTCTGCATGACTATTCCGCCGCCGTGACTTTCTTGTCGCCGGAGTGCGCCTTGAAGGTGCGCGTCGGAGCGAACTCGCCGAGCTTGTGGCCGACCATGTTCTCCGACACGAGCACCGGCACATGCAGCCGGCCGTTATGCACGGCGAGGGTGAGGCCGACCATATCGGGAATGACCATGGAACGCCGCGACCAGGTCTTGATCGGGCGGCGATCATTCTTTTGGCTGGCGGTTTGCACTTTCTTGGCGAGGTGCAAATCCACGAACGGGCCTTTCTTGAGCGAACGAGGCACTTTAAGTCTCCAGTCTAGATTCGTTTGTTCTTGCGGCGCTGCACGATCATGCCGTCGGTGCGCTTGTTACGGCGCGTCTTCTTGCCCTTGGTCTGCAGGCCCCATGGGCTCACGGGATGCGGATTTCCTTGACCGGACTTGCCTTCGCCGCCGCCGTGGGGGTGATCGACCGGATTCATGACGACGCCGCGCACCGTCGGGCGAACGCCGAGCCAGCGCACCGCGCCGGCCTTGCCGAACACGCGCAGGTTGTGCTCATCGTTGCCGACTTCGCCGATCGTCGCGCGGCAGTCGACGTGTACTTTGCGCATCTCGCCCGACTTCAAGCGCAGGCTGGCATACACGCCTTCACGCGCCGCGAACTGCGCGGAAGCGCCGGCGCTGCGCGCCATCTGCCCGCCCTTGCCGACTTTCAGTTCGATGTTATGAACGGTGCTGCCCACCGGAATGTGCCGCAACGGCATGGCATTGCCGGCTTTGATCGGTGCGTCGGAACCGGAGCGAATCTCATCGCCGGCCTTCACGCCCTTGGGCGCCAGAATGTAGCGGCGCTCGCCATCCTTGTAGAGAACCAACGCCAGATGCGAGGTACGGTTCGGATCGTATTCGAGGCGCTCAACGATGCCCGGAATGCCGTCCTTGTCGCGCAGGAAATCCACCAAACGATAGCGCTGCTTGTGACCGCCGCCGATGTGGCGCGTGGTCTGGCGGCCCGAATGATTGCGGGCGCCGGTGCGGTTCTTCTTGGTGGTGAGCGATGCGATCGGTCCGCCCTTATGCAGGTGCGAGCGATCCACTTTGAC
>DATNKC010000477.1:0-2610 GCA_035603615.1 Steroidobacteraceae bacterium
TATCGTGGGAATGGGCATGATAATCCATGAATTGGCAACGAATGCCACGAAATATGGTGCCTTCAGCAACCTAGTACTGCGTTTCCGAGCTTCGAATCATATCGACGCATCACTCAACCTCGTCCTGAGGAGCGCGCACGCGCAGACAAGTTTACGCAGTCTGCGCAAGCTTGACTGCGGTGCGCGCGTCTCGAAGGACGGCCACAAGCGAGATTGAGCCCGCGGCCATCCTTCGAGACGGCGCACCGCAAGTCGGCTGTACACGTCTGTACAATGTTGCCAATTTTGAGTGGTCGAGGGTAGTTCAGCGCGGCTTATTGAGTGGCCAATCGGGACGGAGATCGAGGGGTTTTCGAGCGCGAGCGAGTCAATTTGACGCACAGACCGCAGTATTTCCGGACGGATTGATGTGGCATCGGCGGTCCGATTCGCGACCCACCGTCGATGGAGGGGCCCATGGTCCGGCGCACGGATCGCCCTCTGCAAATTGTGCGCGTATCGTTCGAGACGACGAGGTTCAGTGCCCAGCATCTGATCGACGCCTACACCCGTTTAGTGCCAACGGTGCGGCGGACACAGGTTGCGCCGACGCGCAGCAAGGTCGGGCCGCCGCAAGTCCAGGGGATGATGGCAAAGCGGCGGAGAGGTGAGGCATGAACAAGAGCGGATCGATTGCATTCTACGCCCGCGTATCAAGTGACGCACAAGCGCGCGCGCACACGATCGACAGTCAAGTCGCGGCGCTGAAGGAGCGCATCGCCGCTGATGGGTTGCAGCTCGAGCCGGACCACGGTTACGTGGATGACGGCTGGAGCGGCACGAACCTTCAGCGGCCGGCGCTGGAGAAGCTGCGCGATGCGGTGGCTGGCGGAGAGATCGAATGCATTTACGTGCACGCGCCTGACCGGTTGGCGCGACGCCACGCCCACCAGGTGCTCTTGATCGAGGAGTTTCGCCGCAGCGGCGCCGAGATCGTGTTCCTGAACCGGGCGATCAGCCGTACAGCGGAGGACGAGCTCTTGCTGCAGGTTCAAGGCATCATTGCCGAATACGAGCGGACCAAGATTCTGGAGCGTGCGCGGCGCGGGCGTCGGCATGCGGCTCGCTCTGGCTCGGTCAGCGCATTGACCAGTGCGCCGTTTGGGTATCGCTATATCAGTTGTAGTCAGGGCGGCGGGGTGGCGCGGTTCGAGGTCGTGGAGGACGAGGCCCGCATCGTGCGCTCGATCTTTGCCTGGATTGGCCTTGATCGATTGAGCTTGCGCGAGGTGTGCCGACGCCTGCAGCGAATGGGTTACAAAAGTCCGCGCGGTCTGCGGCATTGGAACGCTACGACGCTGCACGGCATGCTCGACAATCCAGCTTATATTGGGCGTGCCGTGCTCGGGCGGTCGCGCATCATCCCCGCAGGGCCACGGCCCCGCTTGGTTCGGCGTAATTCGCCCCCCGTGCCGAGTGCCACCCAGCGCGTTGCAGGTCCGCGTGAGGAATGGATCGAGATTACGGTTCCTGCCTTGGTGGACGGGGCCCTGTTCGAAGCCGCGCAGGCGCAGCTCGCTGAAAACCGCAAGCACAAGCGCCAAAGTCAATCGGGGCCGCGGTGGCTGCTGCAGGGACTGACAGTTTGCCGCTGCTGCGGTTATGCCTACTACGTCAGAGCGACTGTGCCGCCATCAGGTGGTCGCTCGACGCGTCGGAATTATTACTACCGCTGCCTTGGCACGGAAGCACCGCGATTCAACGGCATGATTAAGTGCGGCAATCCCACTGTGCGCGGCGATCGCCTCGAGCAGATGGTATGGGAACAGGTGAGAGCGCTACTGGAAGATCCGAGCCGCGTGGCCGACGAGTATCGACGACGCATCAGCCAGGCCGGCGGCGAAGCCGACCCGCCGGAGCAGGTCGCGAGACTAGATCGCCAGATAACGACAATTCAGCGCGGCATTGATCGCCTCATCGACTGCTACGCCGGTGGCTACATTGAGAAAGCTGAGTTCGAACCGCGCATTGCAGGACTAAAGCTGCGTAGATCTCAGCTCGAGGAGCAAAAGCGCGCAGCAATCAAAGCTGCCAACTCCGAACGCGAGTTATCACTCGTCGTCAGCCGACTGGAGGATTTTTCCGCCAAGGTGAGTCACGGTCTGGACCGGGTCGATTGGCTCGGCATGCGTGAGATCATCCATACCGTCGTCCGCAGGATTGAGATCGATCACGACAGCATCGAAGTGGTCTTCCGCGTCCCGCCAACGGGTGGACCTTCCGGAGGTGGGCCGGAACCCCCTCGCCGGGGTACTTGGCAACATTGTACAGACGGGCGTAGCCGACTTGCGCACTCGATGTGCCGATCTCGGGTAAACCCGAGATCGGTGCGCCTCCTCAGGATGAGGTACGTGAGTTTAATCTCCATGCGCCCGATCCGATTGGTCTCATGGTAACGATCCTCTAGGGTGCCATGGGCGCTGAAGCCTCAGAGCTGGTCTCGGAAATCTGAACAGAGCGATAAGTGGAGTTTCTGCCTGACAGCGGGCACGCTGTGCCCAACGAATCAGGAGAGACCATGAACAGACGACCGCGCCGAAACCACACAGCGACCTTCAAGGCGAAGGTGGC
>DATNKC010000478.1:0-2567 GCA_035603615.1 Steroidobacteraceae bacterium
AGCGCGCGTGCAATGGAAATTCTCTGCCGCTGGCCGCCCGAAAAATTCTGTCCCCGATCGGTCAGCATGGTGTCGAGACCTTGCGGCTGTTGGCTGACGAATTCCATGACGTTTGCGGCGCGCGACGCCTCCTCAACTTGCGTCTCCGTTTTGCCGACCGCATTGAAGGCAATGTTGTTGCGAATCGTATCGTTGAACAACACCACCTCCTGGCTGACCAAGCTCACCTGTGAGCGCAAATCGGTCAATCGATACTCACGCACATCGACGCCATCCAGCAGCACCGAGCCTTGTTGCACGTCGTAAAAGCGCGGTACCAGGCCCACGAGCGTGGTTTTACCGCTGCCGGAGCGACCGACAATGGCCACGGTTTCGCCGGGACGCACCTGAAAACTCACGTCCTTGAGCACGTCGCCCTTCTCACCCCCGTAAGCAAAGGACACGTTGCGAAATTCGACTTCGCCGCAGGCGCGCGCCAGCGCACGAGTGCCGCCGGTGCCCTCCGTGGGTTGATCCAACACCTCGAACACGCTTTGGCCGGCGGCAATGCCTTGCTGCAGCGGGCCGCTCATGTTGACCAGGCTGCGCAGCGGGGATGGAATGAGGAACAGCGCAGTCAGGAATCCAAAGAATTCATCCAGGGTCAGATCGCCGGCTTGCACCTGATGAATCGACACGAACAGCACGCTGCCCAACGCCATTGCAGCGATGCTTTGCACCACCGGATTGCTGATGGATTTGGCGCGGGCCAATTTCATGTTCGACGCACGGTTATGTTCGTTGACCTGTTCGAAGCGCTGAGTTTGGTGATCCTCCGCGTTGAAGATCTTGATCAGACGCAAGGCGTCGATGGCTTCCTTCGCCACGCGCGTAATATCGCCCATCGAGTTTTGGATACGCTGGCTGTAACGCCGGAAGCTGCGGTTTGCGATCTGCATCAGCCATGCGATGACAGGCGCCGCGGCGATGCAAAACGCGGCGAGGTGCCAATTCAAATAGAACAGGTATCCGACCAGAATTACGATGCTCAGCGAATCGCTGATCAACGAAATAGCCGCATTGGTGGCGGCGGCTGCGACCAGTTCGATGTTGTTGGTCAATTTGGACAGCAGATGTCCGGACTGTTGTTGGTCGGAATAGGCGATCGGCAGCCGCATGTAGTGTTGAAATAAATCGTGGCGCAGGCTTTTGATGACTTGCCGTCCGACCCAGCTCGGAAAATAATTGGCGATGTAGTCGCCTATGCCCCGCGCAGCGAAAAGCACCACGACTCCGATGGGCACCTCCCAGATGATGTTCGGATCCTGCAGCACGCCGAATGTGCCCTTCATGAACCGCTTCACCAGGTAGGCCAGCGATGCGTTCGACACGGCGAACAGGATCGCGCCCAGCACGCCGATGAAAAACATGCCCGCGTGCGGCCTAGCGTATTTGATCAACCGGCGATAAATTGCCCAGCCGTCAAGGGCGGGCTTCGCCGCCGCCGGCGCGGCGCTCAAGGGGCGTTGTCCTCGTGCACGGTGGCGATATTGAGTTGCGCGAATCCGAGCTTTCCCGCGACGTCCATCGCCGTCACCACCGCTTGATGCGTGGTGCGGGCATCCGCACGAATCGTGATCGGACCCCGATCGGTGCCTGCCTCCTTCTGCAATGCGGCGCGCAAGGTATCCGGACTGGAATTGATCAAGGTGCGCTCGTTGACGCGGTAGGCGCCCTCCGCGGTGACGGTGATGACCAGCGGTTCGCGCGAACCTCGAGGTATGGGTGTATCGCTCGATTGCGGCAGTTGAACTTTGACCCTGCCTTCTTGATTGAACGTCGTGGAAACCATGAAGAAGATCAGCAATACCAGCAGCACATCAATCATGTTGATCAGATTGATCTCGGGATCCTCTTGGCGGCGCGGGCGCAGGTTCATCGTTTGGCGAATCCGCCGCGCTCATCGAGCGCATCGACGAGTTTCATCGCTTCCTTCTCCATTCGAATCACCAGACGCTCGACCTTGCTCCTGAGGAAGCGATAAGCGATCAGCGAAGGAATCGCCACGGTGAGTCCCGCGGCGGTCGTGATCAGGGCTTCGCCGATTCCGCCCGAGAGCGTTCGCGGATCACCGAGACCGCTGGCGGTGATTGCATTGAACGCATGGATGATGCCGGCGACCGTTCCCAACAACCCCAGCAACGGCGCAACCGCCGCGATGGTGCCCAGCGTATTGAGGAAACGCTCCAAATCATGGATGACGTGCCGGCCGCCATCCTCGAGGCGCTCCACCATAATCTCGCGCGGCTTATCCCGATTGGCAAGTCCGATGGCCAGCAGCTTGCCCAGGGGTGAGTTCTGCTCCAGGGCAACCACCAATTTGTCGCTCATCTGATCCGCTTCGATCCAGTTCCAGACTTTTTGAGCCAGGTCACGCGGGATGACCCGATTGCTCTGTAGAGTCCAAAGGCGCTCCAATATAATGGCGACTGCCGCGATGGAACATATAATGATCGGCCACATGAAGCCGCCGCCCGCGCGGATGATCTCCCACATTGCGCCCTCGTTTAGTCAAATACAAAAGCAGC
>DATNKC010000479.1:0-4605 GCA_035603615.1 Steroidobacteraceae bacterium
CCGCAGATCGCCGATGACAACGCTCCGCTGCTTCGCGCAGCACTGCCGATCTTCGTACCGGTCAGCAATCCGGTCGATCTGACTGCGCAAGCGCTGGTTGATCCCGACCTGTACCGGCGCGCGCTGTCCGCCCTGCTGCAAGACGATCGATTCGGCAGCGTAATTTTCGGCATCATTCAGACCGACCCAAAGACCTGCCAGCTGAAGTTCCCCGCCATCATTGCGGCGGTTACGCAGTTGAAGCCGAAGAAACCCGTGATTTTCGCCGGCCTGGACGATGGCGCCGAGGTGCCCGCAGACTATATCGCGCAGTTGCGCGCGCTCAATGTGCCGTATTTTCCCTCGGCCGATCGCGCCTATCGGGCCATGGCGTACTGGTGTCGGGCGGCGCATCGCGACACGGCCGTCAGTGCAGCGCAGCCGATCCGGTTGCCGTCACTGCCGTCCCGTGGAATCGTGGCCGAATATCGAGCGAAGGAATTGCTGGCGCCTTTAGGGCTACGCTTTCCGGTGGGTCGACTGGCCAAGACCTTGGCGGAAGCGCAAGCCGCGGCGGCGCAGATCGGCATGCCCGTGGTCTTGAAAGCCCAGTCGAAGGATCTTCCGCACAAGAGCGATGCCGGCGGGGTGGAATTGGGCCTCACCAACGCGGCGTCGATCGAACAGGCATGGAATCGCCTGCACTCCAATATTGCTCGCCATCGCCCCGGTCTTGAATTGGATGGCGTTCTGGTCGAGGGCATGAGCCCACGCGGAACGGAATTGATTGTCGGGGGCCGCAACGATCCAGACTGGGGTCCCATCGTGCTCGCCGGATTTGGAGGCGTGCAAGCAGAGATTCTTCACGACGTGCGGTTGATGCCGGCTGACCTGACGCTCGATGGGTTTGCGCGCGAACTTCAATTGCTCAAGAGTGCGCCCCTGCTGCGAGGCTTTCGCGGTTCGCCGCCGCTGGATATCGCGGCTGTTGCGGGCATTATTTCGCGTATCGCCGCCTTACTGCGGGGAGAGCCTGGCATTCGGGAGATCGATCTGAATCCGGTCATCGTCTATGCGAAGGGCGAGGGGGCTATCGCCTTGGATGCCTTACTCGTCCTCGCGTAGCGATACGCGACAAAACTCTGAAGCGTTGCGGCGAGGCCCCCATGCGTAAGCGCCTTCCCATCGAATTCTTCGCACTACTTTATTTGCTGGCGTACCTGCCGTACGTGCTCGCGGTGCGATGGCTGGCGAGCGTCACTTATCCGCCGCTCGGCAGAGCGTTGAGCGGTCTCGAAATTCTGCCCGCCACCATGATCTTGAGCGGTGCGCTCACCTGGGCTTTCGTCTGGTTGAGCGGCTGGTCGAAGGATGCTCATCACCGCAAAATCTTGGGCCTAACGCTGCCCTGGCCAACCCGATGGACCGTCCTCTCAGGAGTAGGCACTTCATTGCTGCTCTTTACCGTCCCCTTATCCTTCACCTTTGCGGGTGTCAGCATCCCTTTCATGCAGTTGTTGATGCGCGGCGATGTGTTGGTGATTGCGCCTCTGGTGGACTTGGTGTCGGGCCGTAAGGTGGCGTGGTATTCCTGGATAGCACTGCTGTTGGTCGGCGCCGGCTTGACACTGACCATCAGCCGCCGCGGCGGGCTGCACCTGCCGCCGCTTGCAATCCTCACCGTTGTTTTATATGCGCTCGGCTATTTTGCGCGCTTGATCGTCATGACCAAGATCGGCAAGACGGGCGATCCGAAAACCTCGAGGGGATATTTCGTGGAAGAAAAAATGGTGGCCATTCCACTGGCGATTGCAGCGCTGGCGGCGATTTCGCTCTTAGGCTTAGGAGCGCAAGGCGGCGAACTAAGCTTTGGTTTCGTTCAGGTCTGGCGCAGCAACCAGCTGGGCGTCATCTTGGCTGTGTCGGCATTCCTGGTCATCGTGTCGGTTTTTTCGCTGATCATCTTGTTGGATCCCCGCGAAAACACGTTTTGCGTGCCCATCGAGCGCGCTGCCAGCGTCCTGGCCGGAACCGCGGCCGCATACATTCTTGCAGCGATGTCGTTCGGCACGGCACCGAGCGGCGCGGAGCTTGGCGGCGCCCTGTTGCTGATCGCAGCCATTGGACTGCTCGCCATCGGCCCGCGCCTGCGCCGTTAAGCGCTGTCGCGCGCGATCAGCGTGAAGCCGATGTCGACCACCGGCCGCTCAATTTTTTCACCGCGCGCACGCAACATGAGAAAGGCGGCCGCCTGACGACCAATCATGCCCCCGTCGATTTTTACCGTGGTCAGCGCCGGACTCAGTTCGGCGGCAAAGTCCAGGTCGCCGAAGCCGATGACGGCGATTTCCTGAGGCACTCTGATGTTCCGCGCACGAAGCTCGTCCAATGCGCCATGTGCGCTCCAATCCGATGAGCACACCACGACATCGCATGGACTTTTGCTCTCGAGATGGGCCGCCATCGCCCTGCGGCCCTGCCCATACGTGGTGGTGCCGCTGAAAGTGGCGACGATGGGCTGGGGCGCGCCGCTCGCGAGCATTGCCCGTGAGAAGCTGTCGCGCCGTGCTAGCGCGCGCACGCCGCTGGCGGAAATGACAAACGCTTGACGGCGGCCCAGTGCGAGTGCGTGTCGGGCGACCGCCTTGCCGATGGCCTCGTGCGAAACACCCACCACCAGGTCGATAGGGCTCGAGGGCAGATCCCAGGTCTCGATGATGGTAATTCCCGTCGCCTTGAGCTGCTTTCGAGCCGCGCCGTCCAGCAGCGAACCGGTCAGGATGATGCCGTCCGGGCGGCGGCCGATGATCGAGAGCAGTTCGCGTTGCACACGTTCATCCCCCGCCCCCGTCAGTCCGAGGATCACGCTATAACCAGCATCCGCCAGCGCATCGGTCAGCGACTGTATGGTGCTCGAAAAAATGGACTGCGAAATAGCCGGGATGACGGCTGCCACCAGGCGCGAGCGGCTGGAGGCCAAACCGCCCGCCATCATATTGGGCACGTAGCCTATGTCATCGACCGCCTGGCGCACTTTGCTCGCCGTGCGTTCTTTGAGTTTTGCGGGAGAGTTGAAAAATCGCGATACCGTGGCGGTCGACACACCGGCCGCCGCGGCGACCTCGCTGATGGTTACGCTGCTCGGCGGCGGGCGCGAGCGTTCCTTACGTCTAGAGCGTGGATGTTTGGTCTTCGAGCGTTTGGATGTCGACATATCTGCAGCAGTGTAAGACGATCCGCCGCGCCGTGCGCTACTGCCCCAGTTCTTAAGTAAATTATCGCAACGTTTCTCGCCTTGACAAGTGAAATGCAAGCGTTTACAAATTCCTCCCATGCCAACCAAATCCACCGTCGGTGGCGCCATGTCGGCCGGCTGCGCCGCTTTTTTATTGTCGGCGGCTTTTACCGCGGGCGGGGGTGCGGCGGAGGTCCAAACTTCGCCGGAAAGCGAAACATGGTGGTCACCGGGCAGCGGGCGAGAATTTCCCGCCGTCTTGAGCTACGCGGATGAACGCGGAATCATCACAACGTTAAACCTCAAGGGGCCGACGGATACGCGCGATCATCCGTTTTTTACCGCGCTCGGAACGAATGGCAGGGCCTGCATCACCTGTCATCAACCGGCAGACGGAATGAGCGTGTCGGCGCACGATCTTCAAGCTCGATGGCAAGCGACCGACGGTAAGGATCCGGTGTTCGCCGCCATCGATGGTTCGAACTGTCCCTCGCTGCCGCAGGATGAGCGGGCTTCGCATTCGCTGCTCCTCGAGCGCGGCACGTTCCGCGTGGCACGTCCCTGGCCGCCCGTAGACGCCGACGGAAAAAAGATCGCTCCGCAATTCGACATCGAAGTGGTGCGCGATCCGACCGGATGCAATACCAGCGCCGTGTACGGCCTGCATGGCAAAAATCCGGCCGTCTCGGTGTTTCGCCGTCCGCGCCCGGCAACCAACCTCAAATACTTGACCGCCGTCGGCTTTGTGTTCGAGCCGAAGAACGGTTTTCCGCTGCCCATCGATCCGGAAAGCGGCCAGCGTATGAGCGGCAATCTGCTGGCTGACTCGCGCGCGGGTACGCTGAAACTGCAGCTGCTCGACGCCATGCACACGCACCTGGAGACCGAAGGGAATTTGCACCCGGAGCAGATCCAACGCATTCTGGATTTCGAAGGGCAACTCTATACGGCACAGAGCGTCGACTTCGTGGGCGGCAAGCTCGATGACGGCGGCGCGCATGGCGGCCCGGAGACACTGGCGCTTTCGAAACCCGGCGTGCTGAAAAGCTCCAAGGACGTGCAGTGGGTGGAATATGCGCCCTGGGCGGCGGCACCCGCGACGACGAACCCCGCATCCGCAACGACGAACCCCGCGTCGGCAACGACAAACACCGCGGGAAGCAGTGATGCGCAACGACTGTTTCGCGAATCCGTCGCGCGCGGCGCCGCCATTTTTCGCGAGCGGACATTCCTGATCAGCGATTCATCCGGACTCAACTCCATGAATTTCGGCAACCCCACCCGCGACGGCTGTAATTTCTGCCACAACATGACGCGCACCGGCATGGACGTCGCGCCGGGACAGGTCGACTTGGGCACGACCAACGAGCCGTTCGCGGATTCCGCGCCGG
>DATNKC010000480.1:0-15408 GCA_035603615.1 Steroidobacteraceae bacterium
CGTTCCAGCAGTAATTCGACCCGGCCGCCGCTCTGCTTCACGCCGAAGGCCCGCGCAGGAATGACCCGGGTGTCGTTGAAAACCAGGAGATC
Organism: Steroidobacteraceae bacterium; assembly: GCA_035603615.1. Classification (GTDB taxonomy): domain Bacteria; phylum Pseudomonadota; class Gammaproteobacteria; order Steroidobacterales; family Steroidobacteraceae; genus Bog-1198. The sequence continues at coordinate 93 of DATNKC010000480.1, forward strand.
GCGGGAATCGAGCAAGGCGGGAAAGTCGCGAAACTGCCGGTCCGCGAACGCGCCGGTCAGACCATCAAGGGTCAATAAACGGCTGCCGGACCGGACTTCGGCGGGCCTTTGCGCAATGAGTTCCTTGGGCAGTTCGAAGTGAAAGTCCGTGCGCAGCATGGGTCTTAAGGATTCTACCAAGAGCGGCAATCGCATATACTGCGCCGCCTGGCATGCCCGAATGGCGGAACTGGTAGACGCGCCGGACTCAAAATCCGGTGGTGGTGACACCGTGTGGGTTCGATTCCCTCTTCGGGCACCAGACTTTTTTAGAGTGTAAATCTTGAATTTCTGCAGCAATTGCGGCTCACCCGTCGAATCCAAGATCCCCGCCGGGGATCACTTGCCGCGCTTTGTGTGCACCAGCTGCGAGATGGTGCATTACAAAAATCCGCTGCTGGTGCTGGGCTGCGTGCCCGAGTGGCAGAACAAAATCTTGTTGTGCCGCCGCGCCATCGAGCCGCGTCTCGGATTTTGGACGGTGCCGGCGGGATTCATGGAGAACGGCGAAACCATGCAGCAAGCCGCGGCGCGCGAGTGTCAGGAAGAGGCGCTCGCGGAAGTGGAGGTGGGCTCCCTGCTGGCGGTCGTCAATGTGACGCGGGCCAATCAAGTGCACGTGATGTTTAGGGCGAAACTGCTTGAACCGAAATTCGCGGCAGGGTTAGAGAGCCTGGAGGTCGCCCTGTACGAAGAAGCACAGATCCCCTGGAGCGAGTTGGCCTTTGCCAGCGGCGAATATGCGCTGCGGCAATACTTCGCCGACCGCAGCGCGGGACGCGAAGATCATCATTTCACCGAATTGAAGAGCCGATCGAGCCCGTGAACGGGCCGGCCGGCACGGGCGGTGCCGCCAGCGGATTTCGCGGCTGTGGCAGAATAGGATTTTTAATTAACCGCGTAAGAGAAGGGTAAGTCATGGCGTTCGTGGTCACGGAAAGCTGCATTAAGTGCAAATACATGGACTGTGTCGAGGTTTGTCCTGTCGACTGTTTCCACGAGGGCCCGAACTTTCTGGTCATCGATCCCGACGAGTGCATCGATTGCACATTGTGCGAACCCGAGTGCCCGGTCGAGGCCATCTACTCCGAGGAAGAAATCCCGACGGGTCAGGAAAACTTCAAGCAGCTCAACGCCGAACTCGCCAAGAAATGGCCCGTCATCAGCGAGAAGAAGGATGCACCGGCGGATGCCAAGCAGTGGGAAGGCGTGCAGGACAAGGTCAAGCTGCTGGAGCGCTGAAGTCTGGAATCGGCCATTAGAATCGGTGGATGGGCGTGATGAGATGCCAATGGATGGCGAGCCACGAAAAGTACACATCCCAATAATCGATCAAGCCGGAGTTCGCCGTGAAATCGCCATTCTTTACTCTCGCCATGACGGCGCTTTTGATCGGCGGATCGGCGGCTCACGCGGATTCCGCGCTGATCTCCGGCATTCAGACCGCCGACATGGACAAGACGGTGCGTCCGCAGGACGATCTTTTCCAGTACGCCAATGGCACGTGGCTCCGCGATGTGCCGATCCCGCCGGATCGTGCCTCCTATGGTGTTGATTCCATGATGACCGAACACTCGCTGCTTCAGCAGCGCGATTTGATCGAAGCGGCGCAGACTTCCACCGATCCCGAAGCGCGCAAAGTCAGCGACCTCTACTCGAGCTACATGAACGAGGCGCAAGTTGAGCGGCTCGGAACCAGACCGCTTCACGCTGAACTGCAGCTCGCAGAAGGCATCAAGCGTGCGAGCGACATCGGCGCGTTGATGGGCCATCTCGATCGCATCGGCATTGCCTCGCCGCTCTCTACCTTCGTGCGGCCGGACTCCAAGCACTCCGCGCAATACGCGTTTTGGATCATGCAAAGCGGCTTGGGATTGCCCGACCGCGACTATTATTTGAGCGACGACGCGCGCCTGGTCGGATTTCGCACCAAGTACCGCGAGCACGTCGAGAAGATGCTGCACTTATTGGGCGACGCCGCCCCGGGGAAAGAGGCCGAGACAATCCTCGCCCTTGAGACGGCGATAGCTAAGCTGCAATGGACGCGGGTGGCAAATCGCGACCCGCAGAAAACCTACAACCCGAAAAGCCCGGCGCAGCTTGCAAAAGATGCGCCGGCGATCGACTGGAATGACTACTTTACCGAAGCCGGCCTCACGAGCGCCTTGCCGACGCTGGTGGTCCGCCAGCCCGATTACTTGCAAGGCTTGTCGGCGCTGATTGAATCCACACCCGTGGCAACGTGGAGATCCTACTTTCGCTTTCGAGTCCTCTCGAGCCGCGCACCGTATCTGACGCGCGCCTTTGTCGAGGAAGACTTCGCCTTCAACCAGGGTGTTCTGCAAGGCACACAACAGGCTCCGGATCGCTGGAAGCGCGGCACACGGCTGGTCGACCGGCTGCTCGGCGAAGCCTCGGGAAAACTGTACGTTGCGATGTACTTCCCGCCGGCGGCCAAGGCGCGCATCGATGAACTGGTGCGCAATCTGCTCAAGGCCTACGCGGTGAGTATCGATCAACTACCGTGGATGAGCGCTGCCACGAAAGTGGAAGCGCAGGCCAAGCTGCGCAAGATCAATGTGAAAATCGGCTACCCGGATCACTGGCGCGATTACAGCGCGCTTAAAATATTGCCCAATGATCTGCTTGGCAATGTCAGGCGCGCGCAGGAGTTCGAAAGGAACCGCAAGCTGGCCCAGCTGGGCGGTCCGGTCGATCGCACCGAATGGAGCATGAGCGCGCCGACCGTCAACGCTTATTACAACCCGTCGGTGAATGAGATCGTCTTTCCGGCGGGCCAATTGCAGCCGCCGGCATTTGATCCCGCCGCGGATGACGCCTTTAACTATGGATCGGCGGGTGCACTCATCGGACACGAAATCAGCCACGGCTTTGACGACCAGGGCAGCCAATACGACAGCGACGGCAATCTACGCGACTGGTGGACGCCCGAGGATCACGCCAAATTCAAGGCTAAAACCGAGTTGTTGATCAAGGAGTATGACGCCTTCGAGCCGGTGCCCGGCTTCCATGTCAATGGTGCACTGACCCTGGGCGAAAACATTGCCGACATCGCCGGTATCGAAATTGCGTACAAGGCCTACATAGCGTCGCTCAACGGCCGCGAGCCGCCGATCATCGATGGCATGACGGCCGATCAACGCTTCTACATTGGCTTCGCGCAAAGCTGGTTGGGCAAGCAGCGCGACGAGAGCGCGATTGCACAAGTTAAGTCCGATCCGCATTCGCCCGAAAAATACCGGACCAACGGCGTGGTCGTGCATATGCCGAGTTTTTACAGCGCGTTTTCGGTGGTATCGGGGGATAAAATGTATCGACAACCGGAGCTACGCATAACGCTCTGGTAGTCCGGGCTGATGCGTACCTGCTAAGGCTGCGGCGCTGGCGCTGGCGTTTGCGCGCTCTCTTGAGTCTCACGCATCGTTGTCGCCATCTGCTCGTCGTACTTGTGCGACAGCGCCGCAACGGTTTCGCCCGAACGCTCGATTGCCTGTCTTGCCAGACCGCGCTCACCTAATTCATCCCACCGGGACATGAACGCGTTACCGCGCGCAACGCCGTCGCAACTCCATTGTTGCTTCGGATCCGACGGCGTCATCTGATCTAAGGCCTGCCTCGATGCCTTCAATTCCTGCGTCATTTTGTCCAGCCGTTCCGCGGGCCAACCGATGCGTGCGCCAAGCCCTTTGCCCGCGCTCAAGTCGAGCAGCGTCCCGCCCTTAGCCACCATCAGTTCGGCCAAGCCGTCGCATTGCCGGCGAACCGCAGCATCGCCTTGCGCTTCCCGTGAACAATATTGAAACAGCGGCTGATAAGGCATCGGCATCGCCGCTTCCACGCCGACGACTTCCGTGGTCAGAATCCACCGCTCGGTCGCCGTCACATCCTCCGGCATCGCTGCTTTCGCGAATGAAAATAAGGACCAGTTGTATGACTCGTATTGATGTGCCTGCGCCGCTTGCGCAAATGCGGCCGCTTCGGCGCTGCCGTCGCCTTCCCGGCGGGCTTTGGCGGCCAGTTGCAGCCAGGGGACGGCATTGTCCGCGTCAGCGTGCGCCCAGTCACCGATCGACAGTTGGGGGCAAGCTCCGGGCGAGGAAAAATCCTCGACGCCTTTGATGCACTTGGTGTACGCCAGGGCGAAAATGGCCGCGTCCTTCGTCGCTAGCGCCAATTGCACCAATTCGTCGCGTGCGGCCTCCGGATCCTTCTGCGGCGAATCCCGATCGAAGATGCCTTCCAAGTAAAGCCCGCTGGCACGCGCACGATAGTCATCGCTGTTACGCAGCGCGGCAAGCCAGCGAAGCCGCGAATTCTTCGTCAACGCATTGAGATACCTGCCGGCGGCGCCCAGGTCATTGGCCTCGAGCTTGACTCTGCCGACACCGCACACTTCGATCTCGTCAGAATAATCGCCCTTGCGTGCGGCCTCCACTGCGGCGCGTGAAATGCCCTCAGGGGACATTGGGGCCGGCGGGGTCGGCGTCACTGCGGCGACGGGTCTAGATGCCGGTGCGGCGGACCGCTGCCGAAGCCACCAACCGCAGCCGAGAAGCGCGGCGATGATCAGCGCGGAAATCCATTTCCAGCTGCGGCGCATGGGACTTCAGCGCCGCATCATCGCTTCAGCGCTTCGCCACCTGAGACTCTTTGAGCTGATCCAGGAGTTCGCGCGGCTCCATGTAGCCGTTGATATAATCGCCGCTCTCCGTGATGATCGCCGGCGTGCCGCGAACGCCGATGTTTTCGCCGAGTTCATATTCGCGCTTCACCGGGGTCGGCGCGCAGACTTTGTTCATGTCGAGCGTGGCGCCGGCCTTCGCCCGGGTCAGCGCTTCGTTGCGGTTGGCTGAGCACCAAACTACCTCGGCTTTCTTCCAGCTCTCCGTCCCCGGACCGGTTCGCGGAAAAAACATATATCGAACGCGGATTCCCAGGCGATTGATCTCCGCGATTTGGCTGTGCAGTTTCCGGCAATACGCGCAATCGACGTCGGTAAACACGGTAATGGTGTATTTCGGATTCGGCGGCGAGAAGATCAACATTTCGGATTCGGGCACGGAATTGATCAATGCGATGCGCGCATGCGTACGCAGCGCCTCGGTCAAGTTATCGCGCGACTTCATGTCGTAGAGATTGCCGTCGATGAAATACTTGCCGTCCGCGGTCAGGTAGCTGATCTCGGCGCCCTGCATGAATTCGTAAATACCAGGGATCGGCGAGGGCCTCAAGTCGTCGAGCTTGGATCCGGCGGGCAGCAGCTTGAGTAATGCCGCGCGCGGGTCGGCGGGTGCGGGTGCGGGTGCGGCAGCGACCGGCTGTTCGACTGCGGCTGCGCGCACGTTCGAGGCGGCGGCGCAAAACAGCAAAATTAGAACAGCGGCAGATCGCAGCATGCTAAGACTCCACGGACTTGTCTGATAAGACCCCCTAAGAGCAAGGAGGTTCAGCCAAATTCTACCAGAGCAAGGCCTCGGGCTTAAGATCAGCCGCGCGGATGATGCTGGGAGTGCAGGTCCTTAAGGCGTTCGCGGGCGACGTGCGTGTAGATTTGGGTGGTTGACAGATCGCTGTGACCCAGCAGCATCTGAACCACGCGCAGATCCGCGCCGTGATTCAACAGATGCGTTGCAAAGGCATGGCGCAAGGTATGCGGCGATAGTTCCTTCTCGACGCCGGCTTTTTTGGAATAGCGCTTGATGATGTGCCAAAACGCCTGGCGTGTCATGCGATCGCCGCGGCGCGTGGGAAACAAATAGTCCGTCTGGCGTTCCAATAGAATTTCAACGCGCGGGCCCTGCATGAATTGCTGCAGCCACTTCACGGCCTCCTCGCCCAGCGGGATCAAGCGCTCGCGATTGCCTTTGCCGACAACGCGCATCACGCCTTGATTCAAATTGACTTGATTGTGCTTGAGGCTCACGAGTTCGGAGACTCGCAGACCCGTGGCGTAGAGCACTTCGAGCATGGTGCGATCGCGATGTCCCAGCGGGTCCGACACCGTGGGCGCTTCGAGCAGCGAATCCACCTCGGCCTCGGTCAGGGATTTCGGCAGCGAGCGGCCGATTTTCGGCATCGCAATCTGCGCGGTCGGATCGAGCGAAATCAATCCCTCGCGCATCATGAAGCGGAAGAAGCGGCGGAAACTCGATAACTGCCGGGCCGTCGATCGGGGCCGGGAACCGCCCTCGACCCGGGCGGCAATGAAACCCAACAATTCAATGCGCGTCGCTTTGAGCAGCGCGCTATCGCGCTCCTCCAGCCAACGGGCCAAGGCCGTCAGGTCGGCGCGGTAAGCCGCCAACGTATTGGCTGAGAGGCCGCGTTCCATCCACACGGCATCGAGGAAGCGTTGCAGGGCCGGATCCGCCGCCTCGCGCACAGCGGGTACCGCTGCGCCCGAGGTGCGTGTATAAACCGTCCGTTTAAGAGCCGTCGCCATAGTTGCTCGCGAAGGTTACGCACGAAATAGTGCTGTCCGCGCTATCAGTCATCAGTATGCGAGGGGTGCTGGGGTGTCGGCGTGACCAGAATCACAGTACGGTTAAGTATTAACATAAGGAGAACCAGATCACAGAAGTGAAGCAATCAAAGGCGTCCGCAGGCTTGAATTTGCCCTACGTTGCGTACTGTCTGGTGTCCTTCACGATCCTGGGATTGGCCGTGTTGGCGATCAACCTGTTTCTTCCCAGCCTGCGCCGACGCCGCCTGGTGGCCGGGACGGTCGGGCGCATCTTTCTTTGGCTCACCGGCATTCCCTTTACGGTGCAGGGCCTCGAGCGGTTGCCGAAGACGCCCTGCGTGGTGGTCGCGAATCACGCCAGCTATATCGATGCCATCGCCATCGTCGCGGCATTGCCGCCCGAGTTTGCCTTTGTCATTAAGAAGGAGATGATGCGCGCGCCCCTCGCTGGTCTTTTGCTGCGCCGCCTGGGCTCACAGTTCGTCGAACGATTCGATCGCCACAAGGGCGCAACGGACGCGCGGCGCGTGTTGAAGCTGGCAGCCACGGGTCAATCCCTGATGTTTTTTCCGGAGGGGACTTTTGACGAAACCCGCCAAATCGGCAAATTTCTGGGCGGCGCATTCACGATCGCGGCGCGGGCCGAGATGCCCGTGGCCGCTGTCGCCATTCACGGCACCCGCGCCGTCATGCCTCCCGGCGGCGTGGCCATCCATCGGCTGCCCATTCGGGTCGAGGTCCTGGCCGTGCTGCCGGCCGACGAGGCGCGGATCAGGAGCCGCGAGCTCATTGCCCAAGCCGTCGGGGACCCGCTGGCGCCTTGAAGAAGCCTTGGGCGGCTATAATATCGAGTTAGCACCATTACGGACCCCACACCATGAAATCCGATCCTGTCGTTATTTTGAGCGCCCGGCGAACGCCGGTGGGCGCCTTTCAAGGCGCTTTTGCCACGGTCAGCGCACCACAACTCGGCGCGGTCGCCATCAAGGCCGCCGTGGCGGACGCGGGCGTGAAGGCATCGGAAGTGGATGAGGTGATCCTGGGTTGCGTCCTGTCGGCCGGCATTGGCCAGGCCCCTGCCCGTCAGGCAGCCTTGGCCGCCGGGCTACCCACGAGCACGCCCAGCACGACCGTGAACAAAATGTGCGGCTCAGCGATGCGTGCCGTCATGCAGGGGGCAGATCAAATTCTTGCGGGCAATGCCCAAGTCGTCGTCGCCGGCGGCATCGAATCCATGACCAATGCACCGTATCTGCTTCCCAAAGCACGCGCGGGCTATCGCATGGGTAATCAGGAAGTGCTGGACCACATGTTCTTCGATGGCTTGCAAAGTCCCTGGGATGGACAGCTGATGGGATGCTTCGCGGAGGCGACCTCCGAAAAATATGCATTTTCCCGGCAAGCCCAGGATGAGTTCGCCGCCGAATCGGTGCGGCGTGCGCTCGCTGCCGTCAACCAGGGCGATTTCAAAGCCGAGATTGCCCCGGTAACGGCGAAAACTCGCAAGGGTGAGGTGGTCGTGGATAAGGACGAGACACCCTTCACTCTCGATGTCGCCAAGATTCCCACGCTCAAGCCCGCCTTCAAAAAGGACGGCACCGTGACGGCGGCGAGTTCCTCATCCATCTCCGACGGCGCCGCGGCCGTGGTATTGGCGCGAGAATCATTTGCCGCGGCCAACAACTTGAAGCCCTTGGCCCGGATTCTGGGGTACGCCAGTTTTGCGCGCGAGCCGGAATGGTTCACCTTGGCCCCCGTCGGCGCGATTAAGAAATTGCTCGCGCAGTTGAATTGGCAGGCGAAGGATGTCGACCTGTACGAAATCAACGAAGCTTTTGCCGCCGTGCCCATGGCAGCGATGAAAGATCTGTCCCTGGAGCACGCCAAGGTGAACATCAACGGCGGCGCGTGCGCCCTCGGACACCCGATTGGCGCGACCGGAGCGCGCATTCTGACGACATTGCTCTATGCGTTGAAGGCGCGCGGCAAAAAGCGTGGCATCGCCAGCCTGTGCATCGGCGGCGGTGAAGCGACCGCAATCGCCGTTGAGCTCGTGTGACCAGCGGCTCGCCGAAGGGCTCGCCGAACGGCTCGCCGGTTACGACCGCGGTTTCCGGCGGCGTTGCGCAGGTCGCGCTCAATCGTCCCGACAAACGCAATGCGCTCGACAGAGTGACCTTGAGCGCGTTGGGCGAGGCCTTGGCGCGGTGCGCCGCCGATACCAACGTGCGGATGGTGCAGCTGACGGGTACCGGAAATGTATTTTGCGCGGGCGCGGATCTTACGGAGATGCAGGCGCAAGCACATGCCTCCGAAGAAGAGAACTTGGCGCACGCACGGACCCTGGCGAAAGTCTTGAGCGCTTTGGATTCATTTCCGAAGCCCACGTTGGCGCGGGTCAATGGGGATGGCTACGGCGGTGCGCTCGGATTGATTGCGGCTTGCGATATTGTCGTCGTCGTAGAAAGCGCGAAATTCGCCTTTACCGAGGTGCGCTTAGGGATAATCCCCGCCGTCGTTTCCCCGTTTGTGCTCGCCAAGATCGGTGAAAGCGCGGCCTTGCGCTACTTTCTGACTGCGGAAACGATGAGCGCGGCGACCCTGAAGCAAATTGGATTGGCGCATGAAACGGTGCCCGCCGATGAACTCGATGCAACCTGTGGCGGCATTATCGATGCCATTTTAAAAGGCGCGCCGGGCGCGCAAGCGGCGGCGAAGGCCCTCATCCGTGACGCTCAGTTGGCGCCAAGCCAACGCGGCGTGGCTGCGATGGATATGGCAACGCGCCTTGCTCGCTTAAGGGTACAAGCGGAGGCTCAGGAAGGATTCGCGGCATTCTTTGCGAAACGCAAAGCCGCGTGGCGGCCCGACTGACCGCCAAAAAAGGGGTGGGCGTCCTTGCCCGTGCCATGCCCAAATCCCTTGGCCATCCTGGAAGACGGCGTCCGTGGCCTGTCAACATGGTAGTCCCCACTCGGTAAGGCGACAGTCGAGGGCAAATACCCTCATGGCACTGTCCGCCTGGCGAACGAATCCCCGGATTAAGGGAGTTTGTGATCTACTAAGCCGTCGATTTTCAGTCGCTTATATCGGTTTTAGGTGTCAGTTTGATGAGCGAAAGCCGCGATGTCATGGAGTACCAGGTCGCCATTGTGGGGGCCGGCCCTGCGGGATTGGCCTGCGCGATCAGGCTAAAGCAACTCCAGCCTGAGTTAAGTGTCTGCGTGCTGGAGAAGGCTGCGAGTCTGGGAGCGCATTCCTTGTCGGGCGCTGTTTTGGAGCCTGGCCCGCTCGATGAGTTGCTGCCGTCCTGGCGCGACAATCCGCCCGACATCTGCGTCCCGGCCACGCGCGATGATTTTTTGTTCATGACGCGCCATAAGCGCTATCGCTCGCCGATTACGCCGCCACAAATGAACAACCACGGCAATCTGATCGTTTCGCTGGGCCAACTCGTGGCGATTCTGGGGGCCGAGGCCGAAAAACTGGGGGTCGATGTGTTCCCGGGTTTTGCGGCGGCGGAGGCGCTGTTCGATACCGCCGGCGCCGTCAAGGGCGTCCGCATCGGCGACATGGGGCTCGAAAAGAACGGCGAGCACGGCCCCAATTTTGCTTTGGGTCCGGAAATTCACGCGAAGATCACCATGCTGTGCGAGGGTTGCCGCGGCAGCACCTCCAAGCAGCTGATCGCCCGTTACCAACTCGACGCCGGAAAATCGCCTCAGACCTATGGCCTGGGCTTCAAGGAATTGTGGCAGTTGCCCGCAGGACGAGTGCAGCCCGGCCTCATTCAGCACACCGCCGGATGGCCGCTCGACAACAGCATCTACGGCGGGAGCTTTCTCTATCACCTGAATAAAGATCGCGTCTACGTAGGCTTCGTGGTGGGTCTGGACTACGCGGACCCACGCTTCAAGCCATTCGAGGCATTCCAGCAATGGAAAAATCACCCCGACATCAAGTCCCTGCTGAAGGGCGGCGAGATCATCGCCGGTGGCGCGCGCACCATCATTGAAGGCGGATATCAGTCCATGCCGACGCTGGAAATGCCCGGCGCCATGCTGGTGGGAGATGCCGGCGGCACGCTCAACATGCCGAAGATCAAGGGCATCCACCAGGCGATCCGCTCCGGGGTAACCGCGGCCGCGCATTTTGTCGAAACCGGCACGAGCGCCGGGTTCGACAAGCGTTGGCGCGACTCCGCCGGCGGCCGTGAGCTATACAAGGTGCGCAATATCCGGCCGGGGTTCCGGCGTGGACTTCTGCTCGGAACCGTGAACTTTGGTTTTGAAACCATCACCATGGGGAAAGCGCCGTGGACCTTGGCGAATCACGCCGACGACACAGCGCTCAAACGTCTGGATGAATACGTCTCGCCCGACCGCGGCTGGAGCGAGCGAGAGCTGCCGCCGCGCGATCGCGTGGCCTCGGTATTTTTTGCCGCGACCACGCATGATGAAAATCAACCCGTACACCTGCACGTGGCCGACACCAATTTGTGCGCGACCCGGTGTATCACGGATTACGGCAATCCCTGTACCAATTTCTGCCCTGCCAACGTGTACGAAATGATTGCGGACGGTAAAGGCGGCCAAAAACTGCAGATCAACGCGTCGAATTGCGTTCACTGCAAGGCCTGCGACATCAAAGAACCCTATGCCGGACAAATTACCTGGGTCACGCCGGAAGGCGGTTCCGGCCCGAACTATCAGAGCCTCTAAAAAAGCATCGATTGTCTAAAGAACGTCAGTCGATTACAGCGCGCCTCCGGGAAGAGACCGAGGCCCAAAGACTCGAGGTGGATCCAAGTCAGCAGGATGCCGCCGCGCGCCTCGATGATTTGAGCGCCCGCCTCGTGGAGCAATCGCAATCCATCAGCCACAAACTGCGCGCGCAGCTGCGGCGCCTGTCGGTGCAGCCGTTCGAGACGCCATTGCGGGGCTTGTACCTGTGGGGCGGCGTCGGCCGGGGCAAGACCATGCTGATGGACTGGTTCTACGACTCGCTTCCGCCGCAGCTCGGCGAGCGCACGCACTTCTATCGCTTCATGCGGCAGATCCATGCGGAACTGCGCAAGATCAAGAGCCGCGCCGATCCGCTCGACACGGTTGCCGAGCGCTTGGCGGCGCGCGTGCTCGTGCTGTGCCTGGATGAATTCTTTGTCGCGGACATTGCCGATGCCATGATCCTGGCCGGGCTCCTCGACGGTCTGTTCCGCCGCGGCGTTACCCTGGTCGCCACCTCGAATAGCGCGCCGCAGGACTTATATCTGGACGGCCTGCAACGGCAGCGATTTCTCCCGGCCATCGATCTGATCGAAAGCCACGTCGATGTGCTGCACTTGGACGGCGGCGTCGACTACCGATTGCGGCAACTGGAACAGGCGCCCACCTACTTGGATTCGAAGTCGCCGGACACCGCGGCGCAGCTCAAGCAGCGCTTCGCGGCGCTTGCCGGCGGCGACCCGGGCGGCCCGACGACTTTGACGGTGGAGAATCGTCACATTAAAGCCCAGGCCACGGGGCCTGGCATGGTGTGGTTCGAGTTCAAGGACATCTGCGAAGGGCCGCGTAGTCAAAATGACTACATCGAGCTCGCGCGCCTGTATCACACCGTGTTCATTTCGAATGTTCCCGAGTTCGCGCGCGGCAACGACAACGCCGCGCGGCGCTTCATCATGCTGATCGACGAGTTCTACGACCGCAACGTGAATGTTGTAGTATCGGCCGCCGCCCCTCCCGGGTCGCTGTATCACGGCGAGCGCTTGCAATTGGAATTTTTACGCGCGGCAAGCCGGCTCACCGAAATGCAGACGCAGCAATATCTCGCGGGCCAACACCGTCCCTGAAATCATCGCGGACTGGCATAATTCGCGCCTGACACGCGTTGAACGGCGCCTAAGGATCCGGATATGTATCAAGTTTCCTCAGAACAACATCGCAGTATCATCTCCGCGATTTTACGCAGCCCGGTGCGTCCGCCAAAATCCATGCACGGCGTGGACTGGCGGCGGTTTCTGCAGACTTATTTTGCCAACGTCGACACCAAGGATCTCGGCGATCGCGATCCGAAGGATCTTGCCGGCGCAGCCCTCTCGCACCTCCTGTTCGCGAAACAGCGGGGAAGAGCCGCGCTCGTGCGGGTATTCAATCCCACATTGCGCGAGCATGGCTTCGTCTCGCCGCACACCATTATCGATGTCGTAAACGACGACATGCCGTTCCTGGTGGATTCAATCAGTCTCGCGTTGACCGAACGCGCGCTCACGCTGCATTTCCTGGCGCATCCGATTTTCGAGGTCACGCGCGATCGGGCCGGCAATTTGAGCGCGCTGCAAGAGCGGAAGGAACCGGTCGAAGGCGCGAAACAGCGGCTGGAGTCGTTCCAGCACGTCGAGGTCGATCGAATCGTCGATCCGGCGGTGCTGAAATCCTTGGCAGCGCAGATAGAGCGCAGCATGCGCGACGTGCGCGTGGCGTGCGCGGATTGGGGCCGCATGCGGGCCGCCTGCCGAACGGCTGCGACGGATTTGGCCTCGATGGGCGCGCGGGTCGATGCGACCGAACTCAACGAGACGTGCGCACTGCTCGAGTGGATGGAAAACCGGCATTTCACATTTCTCGGGTTTCGCGAATATCGGCTGAAAGGCGGCAAGGGCCGCGAGCGGCTGGAGGCGGTCGAGTCCAGCGGGCTCGGCATCTTGCGGCCGGGCCACAAAAAACCGGAGAGCACGACTCGAGTGTTGCACAGCGATATCAGGAGACAAAGCCGCTCGCGCAATTTGAGCTTGGTTACGAAAGCCAATTCTCTGTCAACGGTGCATCGGGCCGGCTATCTGGACTATGTCGGCATCAAGCAATTCGACGCCAGGGGGCGCTTGCTCGGCGAGCGGCGCTTTCTGGGCCTTTGGACCTCGGCCGCGTACAACGCCAATCCGCGCGAGATTCCCTTATTGCGCCAGAAAATCACCCAGGTCGCCGAACACTTTTCGTTGGCGCCTGACAGCCACGATGGCAAGGCGCTGCAGCACGTTCTGGAATCGTTTCCCCGCGATGAACTATTTCAAGCAAGCGTTTCTGAACTCAACCGCATCGTGACGGGGATATTCGGCTTGCAGGAACGGCCCCGAGTGCGCGTGTTGTTGCGCCGCGATCTATTTCACCGCTTTTATTCGTGTCTGGTGTTCGTGCCGCGCGAAAAATACAACACTCAAGTTCGTCAGCGAATCGAACGCGTGATACGCGACGCGTTTTCCGCGTTCAGCATGGAATCGCAGGTGCAAATCGCGGAATCGAATCTTGCCCGCATCCATATTGTCGCTCGAACCGCTCCAACCGAAAGCGCTCACGTCGACGCGGAAGTGTTGGAGCGCCGCGTCGCCGCGGCCGTGCGCTCATGGCAGGATTCCTTCAAGACCGCATTGTTGGCGCGTTTCGATGAGGCGTATGCCCTGCAGCTGTTCGACAAGTATGCGCAGGCATTTCCTGCGGCGTACACGGAAGACTTTCCCGGCGAGGCCGCAGCCCTGGATGTGTCCTTTCTCGAAGCGATGGACAAGGAACCGACGCGCCTGCACTTGGATATCTACCGGCCGGATACTAAGCGCAAAGAGAAATTCTTCCTGAAGATCTTCCGCGGTCAGGATGCGATTCCGATTTCGGATTTGTTGCCGATGCTGGAAAACATGGGCCTGAAGGTCATCGCAGAGCGGCCGTATGAATTGGAATTCTCCGCAGGGCGGCGCGCCTGGATTCAGGATTTAGAGCTCATCATGCAGAGCCCTCCCGCGGTCGCATTCGATGCGCTGGACCGCGAGATCAAGAATGCCTTCACCGCCGTATGGACCGGCCGCATGGACAACGACAGCTTTAACCAGCTGACGCTGTCGGCTGGAATTCCGTGGCGCATGGTCACGGTGCTGCGGGCCTATTGCCGCTATTTGTTGCAAACCGGCCTGCCCTTCAGCCAGGGTTACATTGCTCAAGTGCTGGGAAACAATGCGTCGATTTCCAGGCTGCTGTCCGAACTGTTCACGGCGCGGCTCGATCCGCAGCTGTCGACGGCGGTGCGCTCCCGCACCCTCGGGCGGCTGGGCCGCGACATTCTCTCCGCACTCGAGGAAGTCACGCGTTCGGACGAGGATCGCATCCTGCGGGCCCTGTGGAATGCGCTCTCTGCCACGGTCCGGACCAACGCCTACCAACCCTACCCTTCCGGTCAGCTCAAGGAATATTTGTCCTTCAAGATCGAGAGCCAGCAGCTGCGTGAATTGCCGCTGCCGAAGCCGCTGTTCGAAGTATTTGTTTTCTCGCCGCGCATGGAAGGCGTGCATCTGCGAATGGGCTACGTGGCGCGCGGCGGCATTCGTTGGTCGGATCGGCGCGAGGATTTCCGCACCGAAATACTGGGGTTGATGAAGGCGCAGCAAGTCAAGAACACCGTCATCGTCCCGGTCGGCGCCAAGGGCGGCTTCGTCGTGAAGCGCCTACCGGCTGAGCGCGAGGCGCAGCAGGCCGAAGTGATCGCCTGCTATCAGACGCTGATTCGCGGACTGCTCGATGTTACCGACAATATTGTCGACGAAAAGATCGTGCCTCCGCGCATGGTCGTTCGCCACGACAGGGACGACGCATATCTGGTGGTCGCCGCCGACAAGGGCACCGCCACGTTTTCCGACATCGCCAACGCCATCTCGCAGGAATACTCTTTTTGGCTCGGCGATGCATTTGCCTCCGGCGGTTCGGCCGGCTACGACCACAAAAAGATGGCGATCACCGCGCGCGGCGCTTGGGA
>DATNKC010000481.1:0-17110 GCA_035603615.1 Steroidobacteraceae bacterium
CGGTCAGCTGACTGCGACGTCGACGGTTGCCGATGTGGGCCGCATGGACTTTGGCAAAATCAACCCCGTGACGGGCCCCGTGTATATCGATGGCGCCGAACCGGGCGACATTCTCAGAGTGACGCTGCTGTCGTTTGCTCCTTCGGGCTGGGGCTGGACCGCGAACATCCCGGGCTTTGGCCTGTTGGCGGAGGATTTCAAAGAGCCCGCGCTGCGCATCTGGCGCTACGACGCCAAGACGCTCTCGCCGGCGCTGTTCGGCCGCTGGGGCAAAGTGCCCTTGAAGCCTTTTACGGGGACCATCGGCCTGGCGCTCAAGGAGCCGGGACTGCACAGCATCGTTCCGCCGCGCCGCGTCGGCGGCAACATGGACGTGCGCGACATTTCACAAGGCACCGAACTGTTTCTCCCCGTCGAGGTTCAGGGGGCCCTGTTCTCGGTGGGTGATACGCATGCAGCGCAAGGCGATGGCGAGGTGTGCGGCACCGCAATCGAAAGCCCCATGCGCGTGGCGCTGCAATTCGACCTGATCAAACAGACGCCGTTGACCTTCCCACGCTTCAGAACCCCAGGGCCGGTCACGAGGCATCTCGATGCATCAGGGTATGAAGTCGCGACCGGGATCGGTCCCGATCTCATGGAGGCGGCGCGCGCGGCCGTCCGCTCCATGGTGGATTTGCTCGCGCGCGAGCGCGGCATGCCGGCGATCGACGCTTATTTGCTGTGCAGCGTCTGCGGGGATCTTAGGATCAGCGAAATCGTCGATGTGCCAAACTGGACCGTATCGTTCTATTTTCCGCGCGTTGTGTTCGATTGAAACTCGTCGCGCTGCGGCTGAATGGGATCGGGAAATCGCCTTAGCGATCGACTTCTTCGATCACCGCCTGGCCGGAAACCCGCACGCGAATCAACCCCCAGCACAGTCCGACCGTCAGCATGCAGGCGATGAAGAACAGCGCGACCCAAATCAGCGCGGTATGGCTGGACGAGTTGAGCCAACCCCAACTGCTGATCAGCCAAATCACGGCGGCGAAAAATGCCATTCCCATCGCAACGCCCAGCGTACCCAGCGATCGCCAGGTGGCGTGCGCGAAGAAAATCCAAACCGCGAGCAGGACCAGTCCAACGACTGCCTGGATGGGCTGTACGTGAGGAAAATTCCCGGCGATCCAACTGACAAACGAGAATCCGGTGGGATTGTAGGTCGCCAGCACCAACACCAGCGACGCTAGCAACCGTGCGAGAAAGCCGCCCATGGTGAGTCTACCCATGAGGCTATGGTACGCGGATCAGTCAGCAGCGCCAATGCGAAGGCGGATTGCCCAAGGATTGCGGCCTCACACGCTGTGTCGATACACCAGAAAGCCTGAGCGCTCGGCCACCTGATCGTACAGCCGCATAGCGACTGTATTGCCTTCTTGAGTCTGCCAATAGACGCGCGGCGAGCCGGCGAGCTTGGCGTGCGCGTATACCGCACCGATCAATGCCCGGCCGACGCCTTGACCGCGCACGGCATCCGCGGTGAAAAGATCCGCAAGGTAACAAGTCGGCGGAATTTGAATCGTGCTGCGATGATAAAGAAAATGCGTGAGACCGACGATCCGGCCGGCGACCTCCGCCACCAGCGCGTGCATGGGCTCGTAGGCATCAAAAAAGCGCGACCAGGTCATCCGGGTGACCTCCGGCGCCAACGCGGTTTCGCCGGCGCGGCCATAGAAGGTATTGTAGCCGTCCCAAAGCTCACTCCACTGGGGAAAATCAGCGCGCTGCACGGCGCGTACGTGGACAGGTTCGCTCAACGGAGACCTCCTACCGGACTCACGGCGATTTTCGCATCGTAGATCGTTCGCCCCGCTCGAACGGTGAGGCGGACGCGAGCAAACGCAGTGATGTCTTTCGAAGGATCGGCATCCAATACAACCAGATCCGCGTCCATGCCGGGCGCCAATCGGCCCTTGCGCGCCGCATATCCGAATCGCTCGGCAGGCGCGGCCGTGAGGGCCTTCAGAATCTCCCGCCAATCGAGCGCACGTCCTAACTGCCGGTACTCCTCGGTGGTGTCGTAGGCGTCGGTGTAACCGACATCGGTGCCGAACAGGATCTGCCCGCCCGCTTTCGCATACGCGCTCACTTGCTGCACGCCGGCGTCCAGGTCCGTCTGAAGGTCCTGTGCCGACTCGCCGAATTTCTTGGCTTCCACTTCGAACAAGGTCAGGGTCGGGATCAGCGCCATGTGGTGCGCATAAATTCGCGCCGTCAGGTCGGCAGGCCACGGGCCAGTATTCGGGGTGGTGTGCGCGAGCACATCGACGCCGCTGTCCATCGCTACCGTGAGCCCGGCAAGATTGGTCGGGTGCGCAAACACCGGCTTGCCCTCCGCATGCGCCGCCTCGACGAGTGCCCGTGCCTGATCCAGCGGCATGGGCAGAACGCCCACCTTACCGCCAACAATCGCACCGGCAAATAGCTTCACGCCATCCGCGCCCTCGTGGATTTGCCGACGCGCACGGGCGACGGCATCGGGCAGATTGTCGATCTCTTCGTCCGGAAAGCCGTTGTCCTTCATGAATTGCTTCACATAGATCGGCGTACCGCCCTTCGGATAAAAGGGATCGCCAACGGTCAGAACGGTCGGCCCGATGACTCGCCCGGCAGTAATGCGCCGACGGATGACATTGGTGTTCGTGAGTTGGGACGCGATATCGAACACCGTGGTAAATCCCCATCGGGTCAGCATCTGCGTGAGCTCTTGCGTAAGCTCCGCATCAGAGTGCTTCTCGGCGTTGAGCAACGCTGGTGTCATCAAATGCACGTGGCTATTCCAGAAGCCCGCCGTGACGATGGCGCCATGCACATCGATGCGATCGGCACCGCGCGGCACGCGCACGGCCCCGCCGGCGGCAACCGCAACGATCCGGCCATCGTGAATTAGAATCGTGCCATCCGCAATTGGCGGCGCGTCCGGGGAGGCATAGATGCGGGCATGCGTCAGCGCCAAATCGGCCGCATTGGCGGCGCCGGTCATGCCAGCGCCGAGCGCGGCCGCGAAGATTGCGGCACGGTAAAGACGGTGTCTGATGGACTGAGGCGGCATGGCTGATGTATACACAGCGTGGGTGGGACTTTAGACTATCAGCAGCCGACATCGGACGGAGGCAAGAATGCGATGCAGTTGCATACTCGGCGCGGGAGTCTTGTTTGCTGCGCTAACCGCGTGCCAATCCTCCGGGATCCTGCAACAGGAAAATGATCTCTCGGCGGCGGGTTTTACCGTGCGCATCGCGGACACCGCCGAACGCCAGGCGATGCTGAATCGGCTGCCGCCGAATCGGTTCGTGCAACGCGTGAACGGCAATGATGTTCATTATGTGTATGCCGATCCTGTGGTGTGCGGTTGCCTGTACATCGGGACGCAGCAAGATTTTGCGCAATACGTATCCAATCAGCAGCTCGACTTCGAGCAAGCGCAGCGCATCGCCTTCCTCAATTATTACGATGCAGCTTGGAACTGGGATGCCTGGGGGCCCTGGGGGCCGCTCGGACCTGTTTACGGCCCCGGGTGGTAATCATTTCGCCGAATTGAGGGCACGGTGCGGTGATTTTACTAACCCGGCCGTCGACGCTAAAATAGCCCTAATTGAAATCAGCGCCTTGCAATTTAACGGGTGGCCCTCACCATCGAAAATTGGGCGCGGTGAGATTTGTTGAAGGGTGAGGGGCGATGAGTTTTGATGTTGTATTGATCGCAGTCATCGTGGGCGGACTTGCACTATCTGGCGCCTACGTGAGAGCGGAATATCTGGGCTGGCGCGAGCATGGCGCCGCGCAGCGGCGCAGAGACGCGGCGCTACGGGAGCGCCACGCCGCAAGCTTATCCGACCAACGCGACGCACTGCTTCCCAGCGTCCTGAAGCTTCAGGGATTCGGCGAGACTGACGCAGCGAACCCCGACAGCGCGGGCGAATTTGCCTCCCCGCGCCGCGCTTCCGGGTTGAGCAATTCACCGCACACCCGTTTTTTACCCGAGCGGCGCAAACGCGTTAGACAGCGCGCGCGTTAGACAGCGCGCGACTGACTATAGCCTTCATCATTCGCCCGTGACTCCCAGGGTGCGGGACAGGAAATTGGCGGTTGCTTCGTCCGCTCGTATCCAGGAGGCGTGCCGCAGAAAGCCGTGGATTTCGTTCGGCAACACGAGTTCTTCGAATGGAACATTTCGCTCCTCGAGCCGCCGCGCAAGATCGACCGTCTGTTGAAAGCGCACATTGCGATCGTCATCCCCCTGTATCAAGAGAACGGGTGACTTCCAGCCGTCGATCGCTGCATCGGGCGATGAGTTCCAGGCGACCTCCAGGGCTTTTTCGCGATCACCCTTCTCGAAGCGTCCCGGCTGGTTGCCGCCGCGCGCATCTATGAGCCGCGACCAGTCGTGCACGCCATGCAAATCGACGCCTGCCTTGAAGATGTCTGAGTTGCGGGCGAGTGCGAGCGCGGTGAGATACCCGCCGTACGAACCACCCCAGACGCCGATGCGCTTGCCATCAACGCTTGGCAGAGACTGCAGGAAGCGGGCTCCGGCCACCACATCCTGATATTCGGCGGCGCCTGCGAAACCGGCGTGTTCGGGATGATGAAACGCCAGGCCATAGCCGATGCCGAGTCGATAATTGACCGACAGCACGACGAAACCATGTGCCGCCAGATACTGATTTACAGCGTAGCCGTTGCTGTAGTAATCCATGTAACTCCAGCCGAGCAGCATTTGCCGCGGCGGCCCGCCGTGCAGAAATATCACACCAGGTTTTCGATCCCCGGATTTCGCGGCGCCTCGATCGAACAGCTGACCGTGCACGAGCGTTCCGTCAGCCGCTTTGAACGTGACTTGCTTGGGCGCGATGAGCTGCGCGGTCGGGAATTCTGCATTGGTGGCCGCGGGCAGCGTCGCGCGATGCGCGCCGTCGAGACCTGAAATTGCCACGGTAGGCGGTTGTTGCGGAGTCGCTGCGACAAACGCGACTCGATCCGCTGCTGCGGCAACCGGCGTCCACTCCAGCGATTCACCGGAAGTCAGCGCCACCGAGCCTGGGTGATCGACGGCTACGCGAAAGAGATGACGGCGATCGTCGTCACCGACCGTGCTACCGGTATTCGCATCGTAAATCATGAAACGCTGATCGCGGCTTTCGGCGACATGCTCGACCATGAAAGCGCCCGGCGTGAGCAACACAGGCGTGCCGCCCGCAGCCGCAACCGAATAAAGATGCGGCCATTCATCCAAATACGCCATGAAAACTAAACGATTGCCGGCCGCCCAATGTAGGTTGGCCCCGCCCGCCACATCGGGGAAAGAACCGGCAAGCGTATTGGGGCTTTTCCATACCGCCTGCCCAGATCCGTCGCTCGCCGAGGCAATCCAGATCGACCAGGGCCGCGGCTCCCTAGTCAGAATCGGACGAGGCGGCCCACCATCACCAGCGCGTCGCGTATAGGCGATTCGTGTGCCGTCAGGCGACCAGATAGGCGACTCATCCTTGTTGGTGGAGGGCGTGAGATACAACAGCGGCGTGGTCTTCGATGTGTAAATCCCGATGAAAGAGTGGTCCGCGCGGTTGGACACGAATGCCAACCGGCTTCCATCCGGCGACCAAGCCAGGTCGCTGTCCTTGCCCCGATCGAAGAACAGGCGCTCGGGTTTGGCGCCATCGAGCGACGAAATCCAGACATGATCGTCCTTGATGTAGGCGATTTGGCCCCGAGCCGAAATCACTGGCGCATCGCCTTCGTCGATTTTTACCGGCGTACCGCCATTGGCGGGCACGGCCCATATCGAAGTGAACGGCTGTACCGGCGAGGAATTTGGATCGGGCGCCAAGTTTCCTTCCGCGGGCCAGTTGGCGTCATGATCGCCGCCCAGCACGTACACGAGGCGCGAACCGTCCGGCGAAAAAGTAAGCTGCGTGATTTCCTGCCCGTCGTCATCGTGATACTGCGTCGCTTGGCTCGGCGTAAAGTTCGGTCCGCGCGCCATCCAAACGTTGCGCACGCCATCAAGATTGCACACCCACGCGATCACATCGCCATGTTCGGCTGCCGCAAGTTCGGAGGCGAATGGATAATGCAGCACTTGCGCCATGGAGTACTCGGAGCGCGCGCTGGCCGGTCCGGACAGCGGTGCGAGCGCAATGACCGCTAATACGCCCGCAAACAACCGAAAATTGATCATAGTATTTGTCTTCCGCGACTTTGGTGGGTTGCGAATACTAGCGCCAAGGGCCATCGGCAGTACACCTACCAGGTGAAATCAAATCAACCACTGAAAAGTGGCGAGCTGCTTGGCAAAGGAAATCACCGACAGATGCTGCTGAGTCTGAGCATCGAAAAGATAGGCGACGCCACCAATAATGAAACCGTTCATCATGAGCGCGATCGCGAGTGCGGCGAGTTTTGCAGAGATCCGGGTATTCATGATCGTCTCCTCAAATGTTTGCTTTTACACAGCGGGGTTCTTCCGCCTGCTTACACAAAGCAAGAGCCGTGCCAGGCCCGGGAGGAGCGTTAAATCGCTATTTTTAAAGGAATTATTTTTTTAAGACGGGGACGCGGCGGCCGCGGACACTGTCCGCGGACAACGCGGACAGCGCCAGCGGACGCTTCAAGGCTCCGAGCTAATGTTCGATCGGACGGTCGGCAGTCCGGGCCGCCATGGCCTTGGAGGACCGCCGGCGCCGAGCCACCAACTCATCGGTGATTTCGATGACTGCGTGCTTGCCGGTTGCACCGACGTCCTTGCGCGCTTCCACACGCTGCTCGGCAAAACGCTCACGTTCGGCGAGGCTCACGCGTTTGATGGTCGGCTTGTCCCAGAAGGCGGCAAGATAACTCGCAACCGCGACTGCGCCAATCTCTTCGCGGAAAAATCCCAGGCGCAAGGCGTGCACAACGCGGCCCTGATCCAGTCCCGCCACCGAGTACAGGCGGTACTCGCCGAAAATATCCAAGTTCGGCACCGCGTCGGGATCAAAGGCGTGATCCGCAAGCGCGAGCTGAATGACGAACCAGCGCGATGCTTCGTTGTCTTCCAGTTCCTTCGGCGTCAAGGCGCGGATGGTCTGCGTGGACTCCAAGCTTTCCAGCGGCTCGTCGAGTTTTTTCACTTCGCGCGGCGCGGGCACCGGAGCGGTTGCCACGACGACATGCTGCAACGATGTGAGTTTGTTTGGCATGGGCTTGGCCGGCGACATTCGAAACTTCGGCCAACCCCTGCGTGCAGTCGCCACTGACTGCGTGACGACAGGCGCGGCCTTCGGGGCTTCGACCGGCGCCGCGCTCTTGGGTGCTGCAGGCTTGGGAGGCGGCGTCATATTTTGTTTCGGCGGCGGAGCGATCGCCTTCTTGGGAGGCGGCGCGATCTCTAGCTTCGATGGCGGTGCCACCTCTGGCTTCTGCGGCGCTTTGACCGGCGCTGCGGCGGTTACAACAACCGCGGGCGCAGGCGCGGCGGGCGGTGGCGGCGCTTTGCTCTTGGGTGCGACCGCATCGGTCAGCACGGGTGCGGCAATGACCGCGGGCTTCGGCGCCGCGGTCTTGGGCGCGGGAGACTTGGCGGGCATCACCACTTCGGTGAGAACCGGCGCGCTCGCGATGGAGTACGGCGGCGCAAGCTTCAACTCAAACGGTGGCGGTGCAGCTGCGGGCGCCACCGCCTCCTTCGCGACCGGGGCGACGGCGGCGACCGCTGCGGCGGGAGCAACCGCTGCAGCGGGGTGCTTCTGAATGGTCGGCAACGGCACATCCAACTCCGGCAACTCCCATTGCGGCGGCGTCGGCGGCAGTGTGGCAGGTGCGGCGCGCTGCGGCATGCTCGGCGGTACGCCAAACTCGGGCGTCGGCCACGCGATGTCGATCGAAATTTCCGGAACTTCGGGTTTTTGGCTTGCGGCGCTTTCCTGGACTGCTGCCTTCTTCGGCGCCGCCTTGTGCGGCGCGGCTTGTGCGGCTGCGACGAGCGCGGCTTCGGGCCCGGCCTTTTCCGCGGCGATCTTTTGTGAGACGGATTTTTCGATAACGAGATCGGCCGGCTTCGGCGCGGCCGATCGCTGATCAGCCTTGGCTTGCATGGTTCCAATGACGCGTAAATCTGACGCGCTCGCGGTCGCGGTCAGTGCGCCGGGATACGTATCGCGAACTTCCGCAAGAACGGCATCGGCTTCGTCTTCGGACGCAAACGGCCCGAATCGCAAGCGGTAGCGGGTACGCCCGTCTTCGGTCACTTGGATTTGATAAACATGCGCGCTGAGTGGGCTGTTGGTAAATGCTTTCGTGGGCACGCTGATCGGCGCGGTCGAAACACTGAGGTTGATGACGAAGGGTCCTTCGCCACCAAGACGCGGCGCCTCTTGCACCGGCTGAAACAGGTCCTCGATGCTGAGATGCCAGATCTCACCTGCCATTGGGGCGTTTATCGGCGTTGCCATAAATCCTTTCCCACGAACGGTACGGGTGCTCAAGATATTGACGAACTGAGCAGAATGAAAGCGTGATCGGCGTCTCTCAGCGGCGACACGCGCGCTGTTTATGTCAAGGACTACAAGCAACATAAGCAAATCTCGCGGACAGCCGCCGCACGAATCAGCTTTTTGAAAAGGAATAAGTTGCGTGCGGGCGCGCGTTGGGCAATAAGTAAACTATGAGCCTACAATCGTGTCGCGCTAATCCCGCTTGAGGCATTTCGATGCTCGATTCTGATCGCGTCACGAGTAAAGCACTCCGCCTCCTGCTCGTATTTCTGTCCATCTTGGCGGTTGCTGCATTCGGTCTGTCGCTGCATCGCCTGGGGGGAAGCTTGACGCTTTCCTATCTGCCGAACGGCGTCGCCGTTGCTGCCACTTATCGATTCGGCCGACGCGTCTGGCCGGCCGTCTTATTGGCAGGCTTCGCGATTGTATTCTGGGGATCCGAGCCGCTGGTGCCGCTGGTCGCATGTATCGGCGTGGGAATCGGTCTTGCGAGCGGCGCTTGGGCTTCGGCGTGGCTGCTGGAGCGCAGCGGTTTTGATGCGGGCTTTTCGCGGGCGAAGGATGTGCCGCTGTTCATTCTTTGCGTCGCCGCGGGCATGGCACTGGGGCCGTTCTTTGCCCTCACGGGGTATTACCTGTCGGGAATGAAGGATTTCGCTTCCGATCCGAGCCATTTTGTTCGCTGGTGGGCAAACGCCACGGCCGGCGCACTGCTCTTGGGCCCCCTCTTGATGGCGTACAACCGCAAGAGCTTCGAGCGCTTCGCGGCGCATTGGCCCGAGGGCAGCCTGTGGCTGTTCGGACTGCTGGTTTGCTGCGCCTCGATCATGCTGGCGCCGGGAGATCTGGGGCGGCCGCTCATTGTGGTATTCGCCTTCATCCTCGTCGTTGTCAGTGCGATGCGGTTCGGGCTAGTGCTCGCCGCCGGAGCGTCGTTAGTCATTTCGACCATGACCGCAATCAGCGCGGCATTCAGCATCGGCGTGTTTTCCCAATTCAACCAGTTGCAGGGCCTGGTGACGATCTGGTCGTTCATCGCATCGTTGTCGGGCTTAAGCATCATCATCACGGCACTGCTCGGTGAGCGTGACGCGGCCGGCAACGAGGCGCTGCGCGCCGAGCAGCGCTATGCGCAAATTTTCAACGGCAGCCCTCAGCCCCTGTGGGTGCACGCCAGTGACTCCTTAAGGTTTCTTCTGGTGAATGATGCCGCCGTGCGTCAATACGGCTGGAGCCGGGATGAGCTGTTATCGCGCAGCATCGAGATCCTGTCCGCCGGTCCAAACCAGCCGGTGCTGCCCCGGGTCCACGATGCGATCGTGACCGCGGATTTGCCGCTGGAACCGTTCGAAACTCAGCATCGCACCCAGGACGGACGTCTGCTCGAGGTCGAAGTGTGGACGCAATCGATCGACTGCGGCGGCCAAGCCGGCGAGCTCGTGTTCGCGATCGATGTGACGGAGCGGCGCGCATTTGGGCAAGCGCTCATGGAGGCCATCGGCGGCGAGCAGCGGCGCATCGCGCAGGAAATGCACGACGGTCTGGGGCAGGAACTCACCGGTTTAGCCCTCTCGGTGCGCGCTCTGGCGAACCGTGCGCAGAAGGAGCGAGACGCGATTTCGGTGGATTTGGACCAACTCGCTCTGTTGGCGACCAGCTGCATACAGGATGCGCACCGCATCGTGCAGGGTCTCTCGCCCCTGACCAACGCGGATGGCAATCTTGATGCCGCGCTCGAGTTGCTCGCACAACGCAGCTCGCTGAGCGGCACGAGGGTGAAGTTCCGCAGTCGGCACGAGGTGGCGCCGGCCATCGAACTGAAGATGCGCAATCATCTGTATCGAATCGCGCAGGAAGCGGTGCAAAATGCGCTGAAGCATTCCGGCGCGAAAAACATCGACATTGAGCTTTGGTCGCGCCCGGGCGATCTGCGGCTTTCCGTCATCGATGACGGTCAGGGATTGATCGCCGGTCTCGAAAAGCGCTCAGGATTAGGGATGCGAACGATGCGTTTTCGAGCCAGTGCCATTGGCGGCAGGCTCCTCATCACGCGCGGCGCCAATGGCGGTAATTCCGTGGTATGCGAGGTGCCGATTAAGTCGGCGTTCTTCGCAACCGCGTAGCGGGAGGTGAAAAGGACCGGGGACGTTGGTGCGTCCCCGGCCTTTTTTGGCGGCAAAAATGCCGCAATAATGCAACTCTTGGTCTTTTAGAACTTGTAATTCAGACCCGTCGAGACGCCAATCAGGTGGCAGCCACCCCAGGTGGTTGGTCCCGCGCTGCTGTAATCCGTGAACACGGTATTCGTACCGTCGTGGCAATCCGTCGTGAGACCGCGGCCGCCGGCGCCGATGTCATAGTGAGCATTGCCATTGTTGACGGTGTCCGCCGCGTCCAAGTACCAGTACAGACTCTTGTCGAAGCGATGCTTCCACGCAATGGTGTACATGTTGGCCGTATCGACGACAGTGGTCGGATTGTAGTTGTGCTGGCCGCCCGGATCTCCCGGCGTGTTACCGGCATGCGCCCAGCCGATGCTGACGTTATCCCTGCTGAAAATATCCTGCGACAGCGCAAACCACAGGCCGTTTCTGGTCCGCTCATTCTGGAACTCGAGCGCCTGGGGCACGCTGCGGTGCATGTACTCGTAGATCCCGCTGACGCTTAGGCCAAAGTCGAACACATATTGCACGCCGCCTTTAATGGCCCATTCATCCGCGATATCGGTCAGATATGGCGGCGAGAAACCATTGGCTGCCACGAAGCCCGCTCCGTACTCCCCTGCGTACGTGTTGTAGGTACCGCAGTCGAGTATCGGCGCCGCGCCCGGATTCGCGCAGTTGTTGGTAAGGCCGAACAGATAGCCGTACATTGGGTTGTTCGCACCGATGCCATCGCTGTTGCGATTCACATCGTGATGCAATTCCCACGCAGCCGTGGCGTAGAAGCCCCCATACTCGAACTTCAGGTCGGCGCTATAGGCCGTGCCGAATCCACCGTCATCGCAGTTCTGCGGCAAGTTGCCGCTGCCCGGCGTGTTGCCGCCGCTGCAGTCCGGCGATCCTGCGGATTGAACCACATTGTCGTAGGTGCGGTTCGCGCCGGGTGAAACCAACAGATCGAAGCTGAACACATTGGCGAACTTCGGCGATTCAAACCAGATCGAATGGTCGAGCCGGGTGCCGAACTCGACGCGATTATCGCCCCCGGTGTTGCCCATGATGGCGGCGTAGTCGCCGAGCATGCCCGAGAACGGATTCATGCGGTCAGTGGACTTTTTGTAAGGTGCATAGGTCGTGCCGATCTTCAGCTTACCCAGGGCGTCTTCCGAGACGCCGACGTAGGTGTCGCCGTAGCCGATCGCCCCTTTGACCACATTTGACTGCTGGGTATAGGACGTATTCAGGCCGGGCGATGAGGTGATGGAGGGCTGTGTCTCGATTTGATAGATGAAGGACACATCGCTGCCGTCGATCTGGTGCGAGCCGCGGTACCCGAGTACCGATTTATTGGTGGACAGGCCGCCGATCCAACCCACGGAACCGGTGATCTGTGTGCCTTTGGGGCCATTATTAATGAAGCCCGTTCCAGGCGCGCCGCCGGCGTAGCTATAGGAATAGGCCGTGAGTCCGCGAATGCCTTTCGTTGTATCGTCGAGCGAGACATCCAAGGTGCCATAGAAGCCGCTCAGGAACTTCTTGAACAGTGGTTCCTTCTCTTCGACTTTGGCAACCACAGGCGGACCGGGCACTTGCGCCGGGGCGACTTGTGACGGCGCGGTGACCTGTGGTGGCGCGGCAACGACTGCGGGCGGCGGCGTCGCGGCCTGCTGCTTCGATAGTGCTTCGACTTGTTTCTGCAACGCGTCCATTCGCTGCATCATCTGCCGCATTTGTTCCTTGAGCTCCTTATTCTCCTGCGCATCATCGGCCAAGGCGCTGCCCTGGACGAAGATATTAGCGGCGCATGCTGCCAGCGCAATCAGCATGGGCCTCGCCAGTCTTAGATTTAGCATCTTGTGATCCTCATAAAGGTCGTTTGATCGAATCGATGATCTAGGAATCCACTCCCATTTCGGGCGCGCGGAGGTGATTGAGCGATTGAAATACAAAACGCGACTGCGCTTTGATTGACCCCATTCAATACCCCCCTAACTGATGACGGAGTGACACACCGCTTACTTAGTTTTCGTGGTATACCATATATGATTGGCTTTGCTAAACAAAGTGTTTTCTTTGCAACAGTGAAGCCGAGCGCTCGAAAGCAGCATAAGAAGCGACTCGCCGTGCACCCCTTTCGTCCAACACCGCCTACGCTTCGAAGGTGGCCCGGCTTTTGGCGAAATGCCGCGCGCGCATGGGCTTTAGGACGAAAAGCGCGAGCAGGGCCGCCACGACGTTGAATGTCATCGCTACGGTAAACACCGTGCCCCAGCCGTGGGACTTGGCGATGATGGCGGCAATCGGAACCAGCAATGAGCCGGCGCCCTTGGCGGTGTACAGCATGCCGTTGTTGGCCGCGGCATACTTCGACCCAAATGTGTCGCCCTGAGTGGCGGGAAAGAGGCTGAATATCTCGCCGTACACGCCGAAGTACAGCGCCGTCACGAGCACGAAGATCACCGGATTCGATCCGGAGCGGCTCAAGGTAAACAATGCGCCGGCGCCGATCAAAAACGCCAGCGCCATGGTGTATTCGCGGCCAATTTGGTCGGACAACCAGCCGAAGAACGGCCGTCCGACGCCATCGAAAATCCGGTTCAAAAACAATGCGAAGCCGAGCGCCGGCAGAATCATGCCGAACAGTTCAACCGGAATTTTGCTGATTTTGAAATCCTCGGCGATCGGCGCCATGGATGCCGCCATGGTCAGACCACCGGCGGCGATCAACACGAACATCAGGTACATCACGTAGAACACGGGGCTCTGCAAGACATCGATCGGGGTATAGCCGTGCGCCGTCTGGCTGGGCTTGACCGCGGCGCCCGCAATTTGCGGCGGCGGCGCCAACAACAGCCACGACATGACGAACACGATGCCGCCTTGAATCAGGCCGAACACCAGAAATGCCTGTTCGTATCCCGAGGACTCAATCATGGTTCTGATCGGCCCGACGGTCAGCGCCGCGCCCGCGCCAAACCCAGACGCGGTCACGCCGGCGGCAAGACCGCGCCTCCCCGGAAACCATTTGAGCGCATTGCCGACGCAGGTTCCGTAGACGCAGCCGGTGCCGATGCCGCCGAGCGCAGCGGCGAAGTACAGCAGCGGCAACGACCCGGCGACAGAATTCAAGAGCCAGGCGCAAGCGACCAATATTCCGCCCGCCATGACCACCCAGCGCGGGCCAAACTGATCCACCATGTAGCCCTCGACCGGAATGAGCCAGGTTTCGAGCAGCACGAACAGGCTGAATGCCACTTGTATCGCGGCGCGTCCCCAGTGGTACTTCGCATCAATCGGATTGACGAATAGCGTCCAGCCATATTGAAGATTCGCGACGGCCGCCATGCAAATGACGCCGATGAGGAGCTGCACCCAGGGATTCGCAAACGGCGAAGTCGTGCTGCTGTTTTTCGCGGCGGCATTTTTCGAAATGTCGTTGCCGGCCATCCAGTAGTTCTCCCCACAAGACGATGCGCGCACGTACTCTGCATGGCAAAGTCCGAAGAAGTCAAGACCGAAGGGTCACGAATCAAACGATTAGGGTTCTGAGCCGAGCGAGCGGCCGTAGTTGCTGAGCAGAACTTGGATGCCGAAATAGCCGATGAATTCCGGCTGGCCATTCGCGGTGCCGCTGACGCTGCGCCCGGCCATGAAAAGCGCGATGAATGCCGGCGCCAACTTGTAGCGGCCGCCCAGGCCCAAAGTGGTCTGATCCGGCGGCGCGCCGACCGCGTGATCGTCATAGAGCTCCACGCCAAGATCCAATCGTTCCGTCATCGAGCGGCCCACCACGAGTCCTAGGATTCGCTCGTTCACACCGTGCTTGGGAAAAAAATAGCCCGCCTCGAAATCGACATCGACTGGCCCGAGGCGCTTGGTGACCTCGAACGGCAGCAGAAAGCGGGAGCCGGGAACCGCGATCCCTTTGTCCTGAGACGAACTCGGTGCGTTGGCTTCCATCTGCGGAAACACCGAGAGCTGCCAACCGCCCTCCCCCTGGTCAAAGAAGCGCCACTTGACTCCGGGGAAGGCATTGCTCCAACCGCTTTGGCGCGGTTGGCCATCGGCGGTCTGCACCACGTAGGGAACTTCGTAGGTCAGTTGCACTCGATCGCCAATGCCGTAATTCAGGTCGATTTGCGGCACCTGATAAGACGCGACGCTTCGGCTGATCGTTTGCGCGCCGGCAATGTTGATTTCCCAATTGGCGTTGCCCGGGGTGCCGGGATCATTGGTCAAGAAAGGTGGACCTGCCTGCGCGTGAACGGCGATCGGCGCACAAAGAAGCGCCGCGAGAAAGTACGTTGAGAATCTCATCGAGCGGCCGCGGTTCTAAAGCGCTGCGAGGATGACGCCGCCCGCGATGAGCAGCGCGCCGAGCCCGACTTTCCAAGTCAGCCGCTCACCTAATATCAATACCGCGAAAAGTACCACCAGCACAACGCTGAATTTATCGATGGGCGCGACTCGGGAAGCAGGTGCCATTTGCAGGGCACGAAAATAACACAGCCACGAGAGTCCCGTGGCGATACCGGACAACACCAGGTAGCTGAGCCCTTTGTAAGACAAAGTAGCGGGGGCCTGCCATTCGTGGCGCGCCGACACGAGCAAAGCGCTCACCGCCAATATCACAATGGTTCGATAGAAGGTGGCCAGGTCCGAGTTGATATCGGACACGCCGACCTTGCCGAAAATGGCGGTCAACGCCGCAAAAAAGGCGGAACCGAGCGCGAACAAGCGCCAATCGATGCTCATCGGGCGACTATGCACTCACAAGATGCTGGCTCGCAACTGCGGCGAATCCCGTCCTTGGGAGTCTTGTCGCCGCGAATCCGCCCAATGCGATGAGTACGGCGGCACCGTGCTCATCGCAACGTGGCGATGCCGTTGGCGGCGTCGATGACCTTTAGGTTAGATTTGCAATGTGACAGTTAGGCGAACGCAATTCGCCGCTGCTCAAGATTTATTTTATTTTTTGGAATTTTTATTAAATTCTCGGCCATGTTGCAGGCTTTGCCCCACAGAGTGGTCGACTCCGTGTAGGCTTTGACTTGCAGACTGATGTTTATAAGGAGCTTCTGATGTTATCGACGCGAACGGCCTTGCGGTTCTGGCTGACATTGATCTTTGGCGCGGGACTGACCACCGCTTTTATTGCCGAGGGGGCCGCCGCGCCGAACATGGAGTTGCTGCAGCACTGGAAACTCGGCGGTACCGGGGGGTGGGATTACCTGACGATGGACTCGGCGAAGAAGCGACTGTTCATCAGCCGCGCCACCCGCGTCGATGTCGTCAGCGTCGAGTCCGGCAAGCTGCTCGGATCGATTCCCGATACTCAAGGCGTCCACGGCATCGCGCTTGCGCCCGCGCTGAAGCGCGGCTTCACCAGCAACGGGCGCGCGAACACCGTGACGGCGTTCGATCTCGATACGCTGAAGGTCATACAAGAGGCGAAGGTCTCGGGGCAGAATCCCGACGCGATCTTGTATGAGCCTTCCGGCAAGCATGTGTTCACGTTCAACGGCGCCTCCAAGGACGTGACCGTGCTCGATGCATCGAGCCTCGCGGTGGTGGCCACCATCCCCGTGCCGGACAAGCCTGAATTTGCGGCCCAGGACGGCCGCGGCCAGATTTTCGTCAATATCGAAAGCGACCCGGGGCAGATGGTGGTCATTGACACTCAGAAACTGACCGTCAAGAGCACCTGGCCGCTACCGGGTTGCAACAGTCCATCCGGTCTTGCCATCGACAGGGCGCATCGTCGCCTCTTTTCGGTCTGCGACGGCAAGGTGATGGCAGTCACCGATGCGGTCAGCGGCAAACAGACGGCCCTGGTAACGATCGGCGAGCATCCCGATGCCGCCGGGTACGATCAGAAACGCGGCCTCGTTTTCAGTTCCAATGGCGAAGGGACCTTATCGGTCGTGCGCCAAGACTCGCCCGACCGTTATACGGTCGTTCAGACCTTGCCGACGCAGCGCGGCGCGCGCACCATGGCGCTCGACGAGACAACCGGCAAGGTCTATCTCGTGACGGCGGATTTTGGAGCGGCGCCGGCCGCCACGGCGGAGCAACCTCGTCCGCGGCCCGCGCTGATTCCGGATTCATTCGTCCTGCTGGTGGCCGGCGAGCGATGATGGCCAACGCGCAAAGCGAATCATTCACCAACTTTGTGATACAAAGTATCGGCAGACCCGCAGAGGCGGCAACCGAGGCTATTTTTCACCGATTGCTGCAGCGCAAGAGTACTATTTACATTTCTTGACACTGCAGCCCATTTCCTTTGCAATCCCAAGTGCCGGGGACTTTTTGCACAGGACTGCGAGATTTTATCGTATGACAGAACTGCGACAGGCGCTGGACGACATCAACGCTATTCGAAGCCAGGTCGCACGCGGGACGCAATTTCGCGGCTACGGCCCCCTCTCCGTC
>DATNKC010000482.1:0-6740 GCA_035603615.1 Steroidobacteraceae bacterium
ACTGAGTCCGTTCACGGCCCCGCCGCGCACCAATCGCTGGTACAACTGTGCCAGGCAGTCGCTCCACTCGGTATGACCCTGACCTTTGACGACGACTTGGACGCGACTGGAGAATCCGGCCGCAACGCGATTGGCATACCACCGCGGCGTGCCACCGTCCGCGTCGCCTGATACAAACAGCGTCGGCACAGCGGAGAGTACCGGTGTGCGGTAATCTTTTGGCAGCGTCGTCTTCGGCCATTCTTTGCACGCGGCCTGCTGTTGTCTCACGCGATAGTCGCCGAGAAACGTGCCCTGGGTTTCCGGCGCAATATCCTGCTCATGAATGAACGCGACATCCTCGCTGCAGGTAATCGAAAAGAATAGGCCAAAGCTAAACGCCGGATCGGCGTCGTGCGCGTCGGAAAGCAGATCTTTGGCCAGCGCATTCCAATCTCCGGCGTAGGCGTGATGAATCATCGACGGCAGCACCGCCGCGCTCGTGGGTCGATAGAGTTTCGAGCGCATCCACTCCGCCACCCGACCGCGGTAAAGCGGTGCCGTTCCCGGGCGTGTCGGAATCGAAACGCGCACCGTGCCGGAATCGAGCCGGGTCATGACGGCGCGAAATTCCTCGCGCAGCTTAGGATAAGTCGTGCGGCACGCCGCGTCGGCCTCGCAGGACTTGAACAGCGTTTCCATTGCCGACTGGGCAGTCTTCGCGAACGGCAATGGATTCGCGGCATCCATGGGAACGGCGCTGCCAAGGTATGCGGTGCGTACGCCGGCAGGAAAGCTGCGGATATATACCTGGGCAGCGCGCGTGCCATACGATCCCGAATAGAGATTCAGGGCACCGTAGCCGAGACCGCGCCGCACTTGCTCAAGGTCATTGGCAAATCGATCAAACGTGTACTGAGTGAGGTCGGCGCGCGCTTTGAGCCGCTGCGCACAGCGTTTGACCGCCGCCACCGGAAAGACATCGCGCAGGCTCGCCGCCGGATCAGCCGCGGAATACAAGATGCAGGGCAAAGCGCCCGATTTGCCCGTGCCCCGTTGATCGACGAGCAAGAGATCGCGATCGTCGAGCAGCGCCGCGAAGCGCTCCGCATAGAATCCGGCCGAGCTGATGGAATCCTCTCCGGGACCTCCCTGCAGTACGACGATGGGATCGGCGAGCGCCGGTGTTTTCGCAGCAGGAATCACCACCACGCTGATCGAGAGCCGCCGCCCGTCGGGTTTCTCGGGATTCTCGGCAACAGTGAGCGCGCCGCAACGCGCGGCGCGCGTCAAATCGGCGAAGCGGCACGAAGCAAGCACGATACTCGGCTCGATCGCCGCGGCGTGAAGCGCGGGAGCGCCGCAGAGGATCGCCAGGAGGGCACGTTGCCAAAAGGTATTCATTGGATGCCCAGTATAAATGGATCGAAGCTCAAGGCATGCGCTAAGCTCGCAGCATGCATCATGTCGTCATCGTTGGAGCCGGGTTCGGTGGACTGACCGCCGCGCAGAAGCTCAGCAACGCCGCGGTTCGCATCACCATCATCGATCAGCGCAATCATCATTTATTTCAGCCGCTGCTCTACCAAGTAGGGACGGCAGCCCTCGCGACTTCGGAAATCGCCTGGCCGATCCGCTTCTTGATGCGCAAACGCGAGGAGGTGACCACGCTGCTGGGTGTGGTCACCGGGGTCGATCCGCGAAATCGTTGGGTCGCGCTGGAAGATGGCGGCGCCGTCGCCTTCGATACCTTGGTCCTGGCCACAGGGGCCCGCCACGCCTATTTTGGCCACGACGAATGGGAGCCCTTCGCGCCCGGACTCAAGACTCTGGAGGACGCAACGTCGATTCGCCGCAGGGTGCTGTTGTCGCTGGAGCGGGCCGAGCGGGAAAATGATCCTGCCCGCCGCGCCGCACTTCTCACTTTCGTGATCGTCGGCGGCGGACCGACCGGCGTGGAACTGGCAGGCGCCATCGTGGAATTGGTGTATCAAAATCTCCGCGGAGAGTTTCGCCATTTCGATACACGGCAGGCGCGGGTACTCCTGATCGAAGCGGGTCCTCGACTTCTGCCGGCCATTGCGCCCGACTTGTCGGCCTATGCGCTCAAGGCTCTGGGTCGATTGGGGGTCGAGGTGCGCCTTGGTGCTCCCGTAACCGACTGCAATTCAAAAGGCGTCAGGATCGGCGATCAAATCGTCGAGGCCGATGTAATCCTTTGGGCCGCCGGCGTGCGCGCCTCGCCGGCGGCCGCTTGGCTCGGTGCGCCGGCAGACGCCGCCGGCCGCGTGAAGGTCGAAGCGGATCTCACCGTACCGGGACATCCGGACATTTTCGTGATTGGCGACACCGCAACGGTCAATGTCTGGAACGGCAAGCCTGCTCCCGGCATTGCGCCGGCCGCGAAACAACAAGGCGCTTACGTCGCCCGGACCATCAAGCAACGCCTGGCGGGGCATTCTCAGCCGCGGCCCTTTCGCTATCACCATGCAGGAGATCTTGCGACCATCGGCAAGCGCTCGGCGGTCATTGATTTTGGCTGGTGCAAGCTCAAGGGTTGGGCGGCGTGGTGGGTTTGGGGGCTGGCGCACATCTATTTCTTGATCGGATTGCGCAATCGGTTTGCGGTGGCCCTGAGTTGGCTGTGGATCTACCTAACCGGCAACCGCAGCGCCTGCCTCATCACACAAGTCGATCACAATCCAAAATCGCCGTGATGTGCGCGCCCCCTTCCACCTTACACGGCCGGCGTCGCGTCGACGAAACCCACGATGGCCGCGCTCAGACCGTCGGGACCTATGCGTATAAAATCCGTACCGCCCAGATACAGCGGCGCCCCCGGCATTCCGCCTGCCGCCCAGCTGAATCGAATGTGCTCGTTGTGCGCCTCGATTTTGCTGATCAGCCGCACCTGATAGCCGGGAAAAGCAGCCTGTGCGACACCCAGCATCGCGTCGATCTCATCGAGCCCTGACGCTTTGCGATGCGGATCGACGTAAGTGCCGTTTGGCCCCCACGTCTTGGCTGCGATGGCGCGGCGTATTGCAGGATCGCGTTCGTTCCAGGCGGCGATATAGTTCATTACGATGTCGTTTGCGTGCATTTCGATTCTCCTCGTTGCTGAATATTGAAGTTACCGAACAGCGGTCAGGCGCTGCGTCGCGCGGCAATCGCGGGAAGTGACAGGAGCGGTGACCGTAAAAATGCCTGCAGTTCCTGATTCAGGCGCGCCGCGTGAGTTACCGGCAGGCCGTGTGGAGCGCCCTCGTACACCGTCAGGCGTACATCGGACATGAGCGGGACAATTCGGCGTGAGGTCAATTCGAGCGGCGCGGAAGCATCGCGATCGCCATGAACGATCAGGGTGGGGATCGGGATACTCTTCAGCTCTGCGCGAAAATCCGCCTCGATTAGCGCGCGATTGCAGTGGAGCGCGGCCTTCAAAGAGCACGACAGCATCATGTTCTTAATCCAGGCAACGGTATCGGCGCCGGTATCTGACGTCACAAAAGGACGGGCATTGTTATCAAGCCACGCAGGGAACCCCCTCCCGAGAATCTGCTGTCGCGTGGCGTCCAACAGTTGTCGATCAATACCCTCGGGGTTGTCGGCGGTCTTCGCCAGGCAAGGCAGCGTCGGGCCGATGAGCGCTATGCGCTGAATGCGCACCAACCGCGGCTGCGAGAGATAACGCACGACTTCCCCGGCGCTCATCGAGTGCGCCACGACTTGAACGTCGCCTAAGTTCAATGCATCGAGGACGGTCTCCAGGTCGTTCGCGAGCGTGTCGTAATCGAAGTTGCGGCCGGGATCGCTGGAGCGGCCATGTCCGCGTCGATCATAGGCAATGCAACGAAACCCTGCCTCGCTCATCGGCGCCATCTGGTATGACCAGAAATCCGAGGGCAGGGCCCACCCAGCAAGAAATACCACAGGAGTACCTATGCCCCAATCGCGATAGAAAAGCTCGGTGCCGTCCGCGGTACGAATGGTGTTGGCTCTGTTCATGTTTCCTCCGTTGATTGGAGAAGAAACGATGACAGGGCGCCGCGGCCGCGTCGATTACGTCAGAAGTAATCGACTAGCCGGTCGATGCGCGCAACGCGGCGGCGGTTTCTGGGTCAGCGGGGAAGAAGGACTCCAGCGTCAGTTCCGCAAGGGTTATATCCACCGCGGTACCGAAGACCGTCGTGGTCGAGAAGAAACTCAAGAGTCCCCGGTCGGTTTTCAGCTGAAACGGAACGAATATATCTCCATGATCCGCGGCCGCAGGAGGCGCGGTCGATTCTGTCGCGGGATAGCCGCGCAGCTCCTCGAGCAGCGGCAGCAGCGTGCGATCGTTGGTCAGGGTGACTTGGCGATATAGACGATCCAACAGGTGTCCGCGCCACTCGGCTAAATTCGCCACTCGCGATGCGAGTCCGCGGGGATGCAGGCTCAGGCGCATGACATTGACGGGCGGCTGCAACAGCGCGCTGTCGACCACCAGCGACATCAGCGGCGGCAAGGCGGCATTGGCAGCCACCAAGTTCCAGCCGCGGTCCACGACCAAGGCGGGGAATGGCTCGGCGCTCTTGAGCAGCACGTCGATGGCTCGCCGCGCTTCGTGAAGCGCTGGGCTGTCCAATTTGCGTTCCTCGAATACCGGCGCATACCCGGCCGCCAGCAACCAGGTGTTGCGCTCGCGCAGCGGGACGCCAAGGTGTTCGGCGAGCCTCAGGAGCATGTCGCGGCTGGGTGTCGCGCGGCCGCTCTCCATGAAACTCAAGTGACGTTGAGAAATTTCGGCCTGCAGCGCGAAATCGAGCTGACTCAAGCGCCGCCGCTGCCGCCATTCCCGAAGATAGGCGCCCACGTGGCTGATCTGAACATTCAAGGCCAATCTCCGAAAGTCCCAAGGTCTTGCGATTTTGTAATCCGCGTCATCGTGGACTGTCAATGCTCTTTACGCGGCGCTGTTAAAAGGAGAACCTTACAGGCATATGGCAACCTCGAAAACAAAAACCAAGACCGCGGCTAAAAGTACCAACCGGGCATCTCCGAAACGCGCCCGGGCTTCTAAACGCACCCGCGGAAAGTTGGCGCCCGGCGGCACCGCACGCGGCTTGGACGCCGCTCAAGTCGCCATAGCCTTGGACAGCGCGGAAATCGCAGAGGTGGTTGCACAGGTGCGCAGTGCGGGCGGCGCGCCGATCGGCGCCTATCGGGACCCGCTTGGCGGCCGCACATTGGTGCTGGCATCGCTGCCGCTGGGAGCCCTGCAGCCGACCCCCTTTCAACGCGACCTGTCCCCGACGCATGCCAAACGCCTCGCACTCAAGATCGACGAAACGGCGGCGTTCTTAGACCCGCTGATCGTGGTGCGCGGAGAGGATGGCCGGTTCTGGACACCGAACGGCCGACACCGGCTGGCCGCGGGAAAGGTGCTCGGCCTGAAGCAGATCACTGTCTTGATCTCGCCGGACGAGAACCTGGCCTACCGCATTCTGGCGCTCAACACCGAAAAGGCGCACAACTTGCGCGATCGCAGCCTCGAAGTCATTCGCATGGCGCGCAGTCTCGCCAAACGCCATGGAGGCTCCAAGGAGTCGCAGTACACCAAGGAATTCGAAGCCGCTGAACTTCTGACCCTCGGCATCGTGTACGAGAAGTCATCGCGCTTTGCCGGCGGCGCGTACAGCTCATTTCTCAAGAAAGTCGATCGGTTCAGCGAGCGCACCCTGGCGGCAAGCCTGCGCGAACGCGAAGGCCATGCCTCGCGGTTGCTGGAAATCGATGCGCGCGCGAAAAAGATCATCGAAACGCTGCAGGCGAGGGGCTTCAAGTCGCCGTACTTGCGCAACTACGTGGCCGCACGCATCAATCCCGTGCGCTTTCACAAAGCCAAGAAGGGTGATACCAAGCCGCCCATGCCTCTCGCGCAGGCGTTGACGCGCATGGCGGCGGCGGCCAAGAATTTCAAAGTCGAATCGGTCTCGAATCGCGATCTGGCCTGGGTCGCGGTCGGTGCCGGAGCACAGGAGTAGGGTTTAATGATCGAGCGGTCGATTGAGATAGTGACACCGGACGGGCGCATGAGCACCTTCATTTGCCATCCCGAGCGCGACTCGCCGCATCCGGCGATCATCATTTTCATGGACGCACCGGGGATTCGCGAAGAGCTGCGCGATATGGCACGCCGCCTGGGCACCGTGGGCTACTACGTCATGCTGCCGAATTTGTACTACCGCTCCAACGTCGAAGAACTCGCCTCGGCGGCGGCCGCGGCGAACGTCGACATGCGT
This sequence comes from Steroidobacteraceae bacterium, assembly GCA_035603615.1. Classification (GTDB taxonomy): domain Bacteria; phylum Pseudomonadota; class Gammaproteobacteria; order Steroidobacterales; family Steroidobacteraceae; genus Bog-1198. Next base: position 6,264 of record DATNKC010000482.1, read on the forward strand.
CAGAAGGCGCTGCAGCTCATGGCCACCATCAACATTCCGCTGGTCATGCAGGATGTCGATGCGCTGCTTGCCTTTGCCGGACAGGATAAAGCCGCGTCGAGCGGCCCGATGGGATGTGTCGGCTATTGCATGAGCGGGCAATACGCCATCAATGCGGCCGTTCGGCACCCAGAGCGCATTCGCGCGGCGGCTTCGATGTATGGCGTGGCGCTGGTGACTGACAAGTCTGACAGCCCGCATTTAGCCCCCCAGCGCACCGACGCCCGCCTGTATTTTGGATGCGCGGAAAAGGACCAGTACGCGCCCCCGGAAATGATCGAGCGCCTGCGTGCCGAAATTGCCGCCAAGGGCGGCAATGCGGAAGTCGAAATCTATCCCGGTACTGGGCATGGATTTGCCTTCCCATCGCGTCCGGTGTACGACAAACCGGCGGCCGAGCGCCATTGGGAACGCCTTTTCACGCTGTTTGGTGCTGCC
>DATNKC010000483.1:0-4477 GCA_035603615.1 Steroidobacteraceae bacterium
GGGACAAGGACCAGCAGCTTTGGATTTACGACATCGGCACGAAGCAGGACAAGCGCATCGCCCAATCCAAATTCGGCGACTTCGACAATTTGTCGTGGTCTCCGGACAGCCGCTGGCTGGCCTTTACGCAAACCGCCGCGAATCAGTTTTTGCAAATCAGCGTATTCAACGTCGACACGGGCTCGGCGCAATTCATCACTTCCGACCGGTACAACAGCGTGAGCCCTGCGTGGAGTGCCGATGGGAATTGGTTGTATTTCTTGTCGGACCGGTCGCTCAAAACCACAGTCGACTCTCCCTGGGGCGCGCGCCAGCCGGAACCGCATTTCGACCGCCCGGTCAAAATCTACGAACTCGCTTTGGTGCCGGGGCTGCGCTCGCCGTTCCTGCCGGCCGACGAACTGCACCCGGACCCGCCGCCAAAAAGCGATGACAAGGCCGAGCCAAAAACGGCTGACAGCAAGGCGCCTCCCGCCAAAAGCACCCGCACGGCAACGGACACCACCACAACGGGCCCGAGCGCAGTTGGGTCGGGCTCCAGAGCCCCCAAGGAAGTACGAATCGACTTTGGCGGGCTGCAGTCGCGACTCGCGGAAGTCCCGGTGGCGGCCGGCAACTATGACCGTCTGCAAATTACCGATAAGCGGCTTTGCTGGCAAGACGCCACCGATGAGGCGCCTCGCAAATATGCGCTGAAATGCCTGGAAATCGCCAACAAAGGCGACGAGGTGGAAACTGTTGCGGGCGACATCAAGGACTTCGAAATCTCGCTTGATCGAAAGAAGCTGCTGGTTGCCAAGGCCCGCAACTTCTACATCGTGGACGCCGATATCAAGGCGGCCGGCTTCTCCGACCAGAAGGTGCTCGACAAGTCCACCATCAATTTGGCCAACTGGTCCTTCTTCACGAACCCGCGCGCGGATTTCCGCGGGATATTTTTGGACGCGTGGCGTCTGGAGCGCGATTACTTCTACGATCGCAACATGCAGGGGGTGGATTGGAATGCCATGCGTCAGCGCTATCTGCCCTTGGTCGATCGGGTGTCGGACCGGGAGGAATTGAACGACGTGATCTCGCAGATGGTCAGTGAACTCTCCGCGCTGCATATCTTTGTGCACGGCGGCGATGCGCGCAGGCCATCCGATCAAATCGACTTGGCGGCACTCGGTGCGCGCCTCAGGCGCGATGACAAAGCCGGTGGTTTTGTGGTGGAACATGTGTACTTGCATGATCCGGATCTGCCGAACAACGCGCCGCCTCTGGATCGACCCGAGTCGCGGGTCAAGGATGGGGAAGTCATCGTCAGCATCAACGGTGAAAGTGCCTTGGGTGTCCCCGACGAGCGGGTGCTGCTGCGCGGTAAGGCCGGCACACAGATTCTGCTGCGCGTCAGGTCCGCTGCCGGAGAGACTCGCGACGTGCTGGCGACGCCGATCAAGGCCGCCGATGAGAGCAATCTGCGCTACGGGGAGTGGGAATACACCCGGCGCCTCAAGGTGGATGCCGAATCCGGCGGACAAATTGGCTACATCCATCTGCGCGCCATGGGGCCCGAGGACATCGATCAATGGGCGCGCGACTACTACCCCATCTACAAACGCCAGGGCCTGATCATCGACGTTCGCCATAATCACGGCGGCAACATCGACTCATGGTTGCTGGAGAAATTGCTGCGGCAGGCCTGGTTTTATTGGCAGCCGCGTGTGGGCGACTCCGACTGGAACATGCAGTACGCGTTCCGCGGCCATATGGTCGTGCTATGCGATCAGGAAACCGCCTCGGACGGCGAAGCGTTCACTGAAGGGTTTCACCGCTTCAAATTGGGCAAGACGATCGGCGTGCGCACGTGGGGCGGCGAGATCTGGCTCAGCAGCAACAACTTCGAAGCCGACGGCGGCATCGCCACCGCCGCCGAAACCGGGGTCTACGGGCCGGAAGGCCAGTGGTTGATCGAGGGCCACGGCGTCGATCCGGACATCGTCGTCGACAATCTTCCGCACGACACCTTTTCAGGCGCAGACGCGCAGCTCAAAGCGGCGCTGGATTTGCTGAAGCAGGAGATCGCCGCCGATCCGCGGCCCGTTCCCGCACCGCCGGCCTATCCGAACAAAGCCTTTCCTTACAAGCCTTGAATGACAGCGGCGAAGAATTTTGCGCCTCAGCCGACCTCGCGGTTTAGCCGACCTCGCGGTTTAGCCGATCTTCGCGGTTAGCCGACGGCTTCGATTTCCACGAGCAAGTCCTCGCGGCAGACATCGGCTTGCAAGTAGACAATCGGAGCCGCGGGGTTCAGAAGGTCGGACAAGGTTGCCTCGATAGCCGGCAGATCGGATGGTTTGCGCACGTAGACCTTGAGCTTCAAATCATTCAACGAGTAGTCGCTCCAGCCGAGGACGCGATTGGCTTCCTCGAGCAAGGCGGCGATGTTGACCATGGTTTCGCGAGTCTGCGCGACGACATCGCCGCGATGAATGGTTTCATGACCGACAATGCTGGCGGTGCCGGAAACGAATAATCTGCCGCAGTCAGACTCGCCCCACGCGCAGGCGCGCGAGAATATCGGGCTGTGTCGGCCGAATTTCGGGGGGTAATGATAGGCACTGGTCTGCCGCGGATTTTCGATCATCTTGGCCGGCCGCCGTGCCGCCAAAAAATATATGGACAGCGGACTGCCGGCCGGCGAGCCCAACGCGCAGGCAGCCGGCACTGTCCCCATGGTCGCCCGTCCGGAATTTCGGAATGCCATTTGCCGCGCCGAATTGAAATGCCGATAGCGTTCATCGCCGCCGGCTTGCGCGTTGATTTCCGGGAAATAATTCCAGATGCGGATCAGGTGCCGATGCTCGGTTGCATCGAGCACATCGAAGATTTCCTGGTATGCGATCTCCGTGGCCCGCTGCAGCGCCCCCGCCTCGTTGCCCGCATCGTTGTGCGCATCGATGGCCCGTTCCGAAATCTGCAGCGAGCCGAACAACAGGTCGTCGGAAAAGCGATGGCTGACTCGTGCATGCGGCGAACCGCTGCGCAGCCGAACCGAGGAGCCGGCAACTCGCCACACTTCGTACAGATCGTTCGCACCCAGCGGGCGCATCATGCTGGCTGTCACCGGGACGCGGGTGCAATCGATTTTGGGAGTTTTCTCGAAGCCGACGACGCCGAGGACGCCTTGCCACCAGGCTGCGGACTGGGACGCGATTTCTTGTGAGGACAAATATTCGAGCTGCAGACTACCCGTGCCGGCCGCGGTCGAAGACGCCGTGGTGTTCATTAGGAGGCAGTCTATCCTGCCTCTTCTGACGACGGTAGCCGCTTAGTCCCGGTTCAAAATGCGATGTAAGGTCCCGTGCCGGCGGTGGTCATAGCGCCTTGCACGGCAATGGCGACACGCTTGCCGTAGAAGAATGGCAGACCGTAGTCAAAGCTTCCGGCGTTTCCAGGCGGAAGAGTACCGGCAAGCTGCGGGTAGGCATCGAAATCCGTGTTTTCCAGCATGTTTATGGCATTGCCTACGGCGAATGTCAGATTATTCGTCATGGTGCCATTCATGCCTTGGATGGTGACTGGCAGGGTGAGGGTGCTCGCCGGACAGTAAAAATTCACGATTTGCGAAGTCGGGTCGTTGGCCGGGGCGGCACACGTGGTGATGCTGCTATCGGCGAAAAAAATGCCGTTGGAGCCGCTGTCGATGAAGCTGTTCCCAAAGGTCTGACCGTTGAACATCACCAGCAATTCCGCATTGTCATCCACGGTCAGCACGGTTTGGGTCCCGGATGCATTGTCCGATTGCGTGTCGATGCCGAAGATAAGCGAGCCCATCACATTGGAGGCGCCCCCTGACGCGACGCTGGGTAGCACGATAATCGTGCCATTGTTATCGACCGCAAAATGCGTAACGGGGTTCGGTATCTGAAGATTGTCCGGCACAGTCGTGTCCGTGCAACTCGTGGTGCAGGAGAAATACAGGCCATGGGTCGCCGTATCGCAATCACCGCAATCCGACTCGAAGGGCCCTATCCCTAAAATTCCGTTCGCGCCGAAGGTCGATACCGTGTCCTCTTCGGTGCCGCCGGTGCCGGAACACTCTGCAGGAATGTTGGTGAAACGGGAATCGCCGATCACCTGCACGGGCACAGAGTTCGCGGTCTCGCCGGCGATTTGAATGTCCGCCGTCGCAATCGGTCCCCAGCTGAAACCATCGACGAACTGCGTGCACTCTGCCAGGGAACCTCCACTCGCCAACATCTCCACCGGCAGCGTCAGAGTCAAGACCGGCGCCAAGAGGCGCAGCCCGTAAGATCCGGTGTCCACCTGAATGTGATCGATCGTCTGACAGCTGGTGGTGCTACCGGGCACGCAGACCGTCACAGTCGTGAACATGGTGTTGACGCTCCCGCTTGAGGCGGAGGGACCCCCATCGATGATCACGCTGGCGGTGTTTACGGTGCTCGTCGGTGGTGGCGGCGGCGTGCCGCCGCCG
>DATNKC010000484.1:0-11366 GCA_035603615.1 Steroidobacteraceae bacterium
TTGAATCAAATCGGCTGCGGAATGATATTGCCGACATTGCTGATTTGGGCGATCCGCGGCCTGCCCTTTGAAATTCGCGGCCGCGGAACCGGTCTGTGGACTGCGGTTTTTAGCATCGGGCAGTTCGGATCCGGCATCACCATGACTTACTTTGCAAAAATCATGGGCGGATTGCTGCCCGCCTTTTCTGTCCTCGGCCTCGTCAGCCTGCTTGCCGGCGCCACGGCTGTCATGGCGCATGTCCAATCCCGCTTACATCACGCTAAACAACTGCAGAGCAAGGAAGTCCCGCCATGAGCAAAGCGCCCGACATCGTCGTACTCGGCGCCGGACACAACGGACTCGTGGCGGCGGCGTACTTGGCCAAAGCCGGCAAGAAGGTACTGGTGCTCGAGCGCAAGGCGTGGGCCGGCGGTGGCGTGTCGACCCGCGAACTGAATACCCCGGGATTTTGGCACGACGAACATTCGAGCGTGCACATCATGATTCAGGGCAACCCCCTCATCACCTCGGATGAGCTCGGGTTGTTTGGCCGCTTCGGACTGAAGTACAACTATTCCGACGTGCCGCACGCGACCATCTTCGATGATCAAAGCACGCTCATTACCTATAAGGATTTGGACAAGACCTGCGAGTCGATCGCCAAGGTGTCGGCCCGCGACGCCGAGGCTTACCGACGATTTGCGGCGAACAGCGCGAAGATGCTGCCGCTCATTCTATCCGGCCTCTACGCACCGCCGCTGCCCATGGGCGCGCTGGTGGCAATGCTCGATCAGAGTGAGGAAGGCAGGATGATGTTCGATGCCATGCAGCGCAGCTCACTCGAAGTGGCCAACCGCGTATTCGAGAGCGATAAGGTCAAGATTCACTTGCTGCGACTGGTGTCCGAAAATCTACAAATGCCGGATGAATTGGGCACTGCGATGGGACTGTACTTGATGCCGGGCATCATCCACAGCTACGGCGTCTCGCAACCGGTCGGCGGCAGCGGCAAGTTGTCCGAAGCCCTTATTCGCTGCATTGAGCACCAGGGCGGCGAAGTCCGCTGCAACAGCGAAGTCAGGCGAGTGCTGGTGAACTCCGGGCGGGCCACGGGGGTCGAGTTGGCGGATGGCGAGTCGATCTTCGCGCGCGATGCGGTGATCGGCGCCATTCATCCGCACAAACTGCGTCAATTCGTGAGCGGGGTTGATGAGGGAGTGCTGGAGCGGGCCGAAAAAACCACGCTGGCGAGCTTCAGCTTGTTTGTCAGCCACTACGACTTGCACGCTCCCGCCAAATTCCACGCCGGCGAAGAAGTCGGCCGCGCAACCATGTTGGAAATGCTCAGCACCAGCCATCTGTCGGAAATGCTGGATGATTTCGATTCTTTGCGCCGCGGCCGGATTTCCGAGAGGCGATTGATAGCCGGCGGAGACGAGAGTATCAATGACGCCAGCCGCGTTCCTCCGGGCAAAGGCCTGTTCCATGGCATCACTTTCGCCCCGTACGATCTCGCGGATGGCGGACCTGCGATGTGGGATGCGATCAAAGAGGAAATCGGCGATCGCAGCCTCGACGCTTACCGAAAGTTCGTCTCGAATCTGACTCCGGACAATATCATCGCGCGATCGCTCTATTCGCCGCTCGACCTCGAGCGTGGCTCACCGAACAGCATGGTGCGCGGCGATGTCCATGGAGTCGCACCCTTTTTCTATCAGTCGGTCGCTCATCGACCGACGCCAGATCTGGGACAGTACACGGTGCCGGGCGTCGAGCGGCTCTATTTGGTCGGTCCCTTTATGCACCCCGGAGGCGGCGTGTTTGGAGCCGGGCGCGCCACGGCGATTAAGATGTTCGAGGATATGGGCATGAATTTCGAAGCGACGGCGGGAGCTGACGCGCCGCGCCTTGACGTGCGCGTTGATGCTCCACGAGTTGATGCTCCACGAGTTGATGCTCCCACTGACGTGCAACGCGAGGGCATGACCGTCTATGGCGCCCAGGATGAAATCCTCATGAATGTGACGGCCATTGAGTCTCAGGGCAATGAATTGGTGGTGAAGGGCAGGATTTTCGGCACGATGCCGATGACGGCAAAGATTCGGCCGGAAGAGATGCGCGCCGCGTTTCGCATCTTGAGTTTTAGGCGGATTTTATTCTTACTGTCGCTCGTGTTTCGCCGTTCCTCTCGCAAGTCGGTTAAGTGAGCCCGGCAAGCGACCGTCTCATTGCAGCGTGACCTTGAAGAACGTGCCGTTGCCGCTGGTGCCGCCGGCGCCCGTCGATCCGTAGAGATTGCCATCGCTGCCCTGGACCAGATTTGCCGTGGGATTTGCGCCATCGCTGCTGCCCCCGGAGAAGGTGTGCAAAATGGTCTCGGTCCCGCTCGGCGTGAGCTCAAATACAATGCCGAGTCCGCTGGCGCCGCCTTGCAGGGTAGTTCCGTAGAAATTGCCATCGCTGCCCTGGATCACACCGGCCTCGGGATTCGCGCCGTCGCTGCCGGCCCCCGCGAAGGAGTACAAGACCGTCTCGATGCCGCCCGGCGTGAGCTTGAAGACGGTGCCGAAACCGCTCGCGCCGCCTTGATAGGTGGTTCCATAAAAATTGCCATCGCTGCCCTGGATCACACCGGCATAGGGATGTTCGCCGTCGCTGCCCCCGGCGAAGGAATACAAAACCGTCTCGGTGCCGCCCGGGGTGACCTTGAAGACCGTGCCGAAGCCGTTGGCGCCGCCGAAATAGGTCGTTCCATACAGGTTGCCGTCGCTGCCCTGGATCAGTCCGGCATAGGGAGTTTGGCCGTCACTGCCGCTCTTGGCGAAGGCATGCAAAACGGTCTCGGTCCCGCTCGGCGTGATCTTGAAGACCGTGCCGTCGTCGTTGGTGCCGCCGGCTCCGGTGGTTCCGTAGAAGTTGCCATCGCTGCCCTGGATCAGACCCGTATAGGGATCGCTGCTGCCTGCGGGGAAAGAGAACAAAACGCTCTCGGCGCCGCTCGGCGTGATCTTGAAGACCGTGCCGCGTCCGCTCGTGCCGCCACTTGCGGTGGTTCCGTAGATATTGCCATCGCTGCCCTGAACCAGACCGGAATAGGGGACGCTGACGAAGGAATAAAAAACGCTCTCCGTCCCGCTCGGCGAGATCTTGAAGATCGCGCCGTCATTGCTGCTGCCGCCCGCGTTTGTGGTTCCATAGAAATCGCCGTCGCTGCCCTGAATCAAAGTATGGTAAGGATCTGCGGCGTCGCTGCTGCCGCCGGCAAAGGAATGCAGAAGGCTGAAGTTCGAGACGCAGGCGAGGCTGACGCTCGTGACATCGGCTGCGCCCATGGTGCCGGTGCCATTGCTCACCGGGCACACGAGGCCTGCCGGCGGTGTCTGAACCGTGATGGCGTAAGCAGCGCCGAAGGCAACGCCCGTGTTCATGGTGAACTGCGTGGCATTGGCACTGACGGTAATCGCATCGCCGCCGTTGTCCAGCAGCACCAGGCCGCTCGCCGTGAGTCCACTGATCGTGCCGCCCACGGTGTACGAGTTGGCTGAGCAGGTGACGGCGATATTGGTGACCGCTGCGCTGCCCATCGTGCCCGCACCATTGCTCACCGAGCAGGTCAGCCCCGTCGGCTGCGTCTGCACCGTCACGGCGTAAGTGCTGGTGTAGGCCACCGCAGTGGGCATCGTGAAGCTCGACGCACCCGGCAGCACCGCGAGCGTATCGCTGCCATTGACCAGCACCATGCCGCTGCTCGTGGGCCCGCTGATCGTGCCGCCCACGGTGTACGACTGATCTGAGCAGGTGATGACGACGCTGGCGACGTTGCCGGCCGGCATCGTCGCGGAGGCGTTGCTCGCCGTGCATGTTAGGCCCGCCGGAGCGGCCTGCACCGCCACCGAGTAGGGGCTGCCAAAGGCAACCGGTGTGGGCATCGTGAAGCTGGTGCTGCCGGCGGCAACCGCGTACGTATCGCCGCCATTGGTGAGCGTGAGCCCCGCGTTGTTGCCAAGACCGCTGATCGTGCCGCCGAGGCTGAAGGGTTGATCGGTGCAGGTGATGGCAACATTCGTCACCGCACTGGCAGGCATGGTGCCCATGCCGTTGCCAACCGCACAGGCCAGACCGGCCGGCTGCGTCTGTACGGTGACCACGAAGCTGCTGCTGTAAGCAACCGGGGTGGGCATCGTAAAGCTCGTGGCTCCCGAGTTCACGGCAAGCGTATCGGCGCCGTTTGCCAGCACCAGACCCGAACCATTCAAACCGCTGATCGAACCCGCGAGCGAATAGGCCTGATCCGAGCAGGTCACCACCACATTGGCCACGTTCGCCGATTGGATCATGCCGCTGCCTCCCGCGACGGTGCACGTCTCACCCGCGGGCTGCGTCTGGACCGTCACGGAGTAGCTGGTGCCGGAAGGCAGCGAGTTGGCGAGCCCCTGCGTGGTCTGACCCGCGGCCACGCTCACCGGCGTGGCGTTGATCGTTTGCAGGCGCTCGGAGGAGTTGAGTTCGTCGACGACGAAAGCAGCTACGACGGGCGCAGGTGCGTTGGCACCCTGGCGGTCATGGACCATCAGCACGAGCCCTGAGGAATTGAGTCCGCTAATTGTGCTGCGGAGGGAATAAGTCCGCGCCGCTACGCTACTGCTATTGCCGCCGTCGCTGCCGCCGCCACCCATGCAACCGCCTAGCGTGGCCAAGACGCAGAGGATCGCCGCGTTCGGCACGCGCCGTGTCCAAGAAAGCTGATGCATAAATTGCGGCATGGCCACAATGTAGGTCAAAGCCTTAACGAACGACCGTGTGTACGATCTCAGTTATTCGCCGTCAGGGGGGCTTCGAACAGCGCTTCAGTTGCGGCCGTGATGCACTTCACGGACGCAGTTCACGGATGCAGTTCACGTTTTATCAGCGATAACCTGATCGGTATGCGGACGGAGTAACGCCGAAATGCGCCTTGAATTCTCGACAAAGATGCGAATGGCTCGCGAAGCCACAGCTCTGCGCGATTTCGCCAATCGAGATCTGCGGCTTCTGCAGCAATCGCTCGGCTTGCTCGGTCCGCAGCCGTCTCAAGTAAGCGCCCACGGGAATTCCGAAGAAGCGGCGGAATTCCCGCGCCAGGTGAATCTCGTGACGCCCTGCTTCACGCGCGATCTGCGCCATGGAAAGTGACGCGAATGCGTTCTCGTGCATAAATTCGCGCGCTGCGCGAAGCCAGGCTGGTGGCTTGGTATTGGCCGTCGCTGCGGCCCTTTTTCGGCCGAATGCGGCGACAATTTCCAGCATGATTCCTTCGCAAGCGACCGCCGAGAATCCGTCATCGTGGCGCAATTCTTGGAACAGCTTGTCGCCCAAATCGCGAAAGGTGATCGAGCAGGTATGCGGCGCCTCGTTGAGCTTTGCCTTGCAATCCGCGAGATAATCAAGCCAGCTGTCGTCGGGCTTGAAGATAATCTGCCGAACGCCCGTCGTACCGAATTTCTGGGAATGCTTCATTGCCGCCGGACAAAATGCGGCGGTGCCCCGCGTATAAGTTCGCTCATCCTTGCCAATGCGTTCCAGGAAATCGCCGGCTACGACGATATTCATCGACGCTTCGTCGTGTTGGTGCGGCGACATTTCAGTATTCGGTTGGTAGCGGGAAATTCGCAGGCCAGTCTGGGCGAACACGGGTGACTCCAAATGCTTGCCCTATGCAAGCGCGCTAGGAACATGGAAGACCGAAGATCTGCGTGAGTATAGTATTCCTACGCTTTTGAGGTGTCATGCCATGGGTTTGCGCTCGAATTTCGCTCGTTTCGGATGTGCGGCACTGTTGACCGCGCTTTCGCTGATCTGTCAGGCGCAAAATGCGATGACGCCGGCGCAAGCATTGGCCTACCGCCGCATCTCGGATCTGCGCTTGTCTCCCGATGGATCCAAGCTTTTATACGTCGTGACCAGCTACCTGTGGGACTGGCAGCCGCACCTCTGGCTCATGGAGGTCGCCTCGGGCAGTGCGCGCGAACTGACGCAACCTAAGAAATCCGAACGCCTGCCGCAATGGTCTCCGGACGGCAAGATGCTGGCGTTTTTGTCCAATCGCGACGGCAAACCTCAGGTGTATACCGCGCATGCCGACGGCAGCGAAGCGACTGCGGTCACGGCGCGCAAGTACGGGGTGTCAAGCTTTCACTGGTCGCCTGACGGCGCAAGCATTGCCTACCTGGCGAAGGATGACTCTGCCCCCGCTTTGGACATCGGCCCGCAGGTGGCGGACCGCGAGAGCGATTTGTCCCGATTATGGGTCACCGAACTTGCCTCCGCCACGACCCGGCGCGTGGGGAAAACGGGTTATCGGATCGATGATTTCCAATGGCAGAATCCATCGCAAATCCTGCTCGTCGCAACCGATGAACCGCGCGTGGAGGCGTTTAACAACGCGGTATACGCTGTCTCGGTCAGCGACGGCGCCATCAAGCTGGTCAGTCGTCCGCCGCAGCCCTTTAGCGGCTTACTCACTTCTCCGGATGGCAAACAGTTTGCCGTGCGCTCCACCCGGGCAAACGGACCTGACCCGCGCGACCTTTTCGTCGGCACGATAGGCGGGGACGATTTGCGCGACATCTCCGCCCCACCCGACCGCTCCGTCGCCGAAGTGAAATGGCGCGATCAGTCCGCGATCTGGGCGCGCGTGGTGGACGGCTTCCGCAATCGTATCTGGCGATTCTCCGCAAAGGCCGCGCCGATGCCAATCGATTTACCGCTCTCGGTGGATTCCTTCGACGTCTCGCGCGACGGTGTGCTCGTGTACGCCGGCGGGGACTTCGATCATCTACCGGAGATTTATCTCAGGGCCAAAAACGGCAGCATTCGCCAGCTCACACACCTGCAGGAGGGCTGGAGCGGCATCCCATTGGCGTCCACGAGGATTTTCTGGACCAAGAGTTTCGACGGTACGCCGATCGAGTCCGCGCTCATGCGGCCGTCCGCGGTGCACCCGGGTGAGAAATTGCCGTTGGTCCTGCTGGTTCATGGCGGGCCGTCCAGTAATTTTTCCGCCGGCTATGGATGGGAAGCCGCATGGGCTCAGCTCCTCGTGGCGCACGGCTACGCGGTGCTGATGGTCAATCCCCGCGGCTCGAACGGTTACAGCGAGGAGTTCCTAAAAGCCAACCGCGGCGACTGGGGTGGCGGCGACTACAAGGACCTGATCGCCGTCCTGGATCACGTTCTCGAGCAAGGCGAAACCGATCCGAATCGGCTGGGGATAGGCGGCTGGTCATACGGCGGCGAAATGAGCGAATGGGCTATTACGCAGACCGGTCGCTTCAAAGCGGCGGTGGCGGGCGCCGGCGTGTTCGATCAGCAGGCTGAATTCGAAACAGAAGGCGGTTCCGCCGGTGACGAATGGTATTTCGGCACGCCCTGGGAGCACCCGGATGTCTACGCGCGCAACTCCCCTAACACCTACATCGGCAATGCGCACACCCCCACCCTGATCTTCGATGGCGAGGAAGATACGTCCAACCCCGTCGGCCAGTCCAAAGGGTTGTATCGTGCGCTCAAGCATCTGGGGGTCGAGAGCGAGATGGTTTTGTATCCAGGCGAGGGACATTCACCGCGAAACGGATCGTACAATATCGATATGTTCGAAAGAATCCTCAAGTGGTACGACCGCTTTCTAAAAACGACCAATTAATCCTACGCGGAGAGGGACATGCGCTACATCGTTTTGATCCTGGGACTGTGGTTGTTCGCCGCTGCGCCGTCCTCGCCCGCGGCAGTGCCGATGGTCAAGACGCAGGCCCCCGGCTTTTACCGCATGATGCTCGGTGACTTCGAAGTGACAGCGCTCAACGATGGCGTCATCGACTATGCGACGGCACAAGTACTGCCAAAAGCGACGCCGGAGCAGATCAAAACCGGCCTCTATGAGTACGGTGTCACCGACCCCGTCGGCATGTCCTATAACGGCTTCCTTATTAATACAGGCAGTAAGCTGATCCTGATCGACACAGGTACCGGCGGAAAACTCGAAGATAACCCAGGGTTTCGTGGCGCGGGGCGTCTAATGGCGAATTTACGCGCGGCAGGCTACCAACCGGAGCAAATCGACGAGGTCTACATCACGCACTTAGGTCCAGATCACGTCGGCGGCCTGACGCTCGGAACCCAGCGCGCGTTTCCCAACGCGCTGTTGCGGGCGCCAAAGGGTGAGGTGGACATTTTTCTCCATCCGGACACCGCCCCGGCCTGGACCCGGAGCTGGATTCCGTTCTGGGCGGATCTGTTCGCACCCTACATCAAGGCTGGGAAATTCCAGAGCATCGAGGAAGACATCGTGCTGACGCCGGGGATCCGGGCCCTCGCCACGCATGGACACGCTCCCGGCCACACGTCTTACGTTGTGGAGAGCAAGGGTCAAACCCTGATCGTTATGGGCGATCTGGTGCTGATGGGCGCGCTCCAGTTTGCGGATCCATCGCTCCGCAGTTCGTTCGATGCCGATCCCAAGGCAGCGGCTGAGCAGCGCCTGCGGATATTCAAGCTCGCCTCAGACGGGGATTGGTGGATAGCGGGCGGGCATCTGTCCTTTCCGGGGATTGGCCACGTTCGCGCCGCGCAGGGACGTTATTTCTGGGCGCCGGCTAATTACACGATTCCTCATTAGGTTGCCCAATTGTTAAGTGCTCCCCACTTCACCGTGAAATCGACGAACGCTCTGAGGCGAGGCGTGGGATTAGAGTTTTGCGGATACACCGCCCAGATGGGCGGACTATCGACTTGGTACGCGGTCAGCACGGGGCGCAGTTGTCCGCGTGCGATTGCCGGTGCGGTGACGTAGCTGGATATTTGAATGAGGGCGGTCCCGGCGAGGGCCGCTTCCACCACAGCCTCGGCGTGATCCAGCCGCAAATTCCCGCGCACCGGCACGCTGAGGCGTCGCCGGTCCCGTTGGAATTGCCACGGTTGCGCACGTCCGGTGTTCGGTACTTCGAACTGAATACAATTGTGCTGCAGCAGGTCCTCGGGACGCTTTGGCACACCGTGTCGCTTAAGGTATGAGGGCGTGGCGCAGGTCGTGAGCGTGCCGCTCGCCAGGCGGCGCGCCACCAAGCGCGAGTCGCTAAGCTTGCCGATGCGGATAGCCACATCGATCTTTTCTTCGACGAGATCGGTTATACGATCGGAAACGTGTACTTCGAGCTGAACCTCAGGGTACTGGCGCGCGAACTCAGGAAGCATGCGCGCGAAGTGTAGGCGCCCGATCGACAAGGGCAGCGTTATGCGTAGTAGTCCGCGTGGAGATTTATGTGCGTCGGTCAAGACATGTTCAGCTTCCTCCAAGTCAGCAAGGATCTTCTTGCATCGTTCGTGGTAGGCCGCACCCTCGGGTGTCAGAGTGATGCTGCGCGCCGTTCGCTGCAATAGTCGAACGCCGTGACGAGCTTCAAGCCGTGAGATTGCCTTGCTGATGCCGGAGGGCGATATACCCAGCCGGTGCGCTGCGAGCGTGAAACTTCGTGCTTCGGCAGCATGGACAAATGCCAAGAGGCCAGACAGATGATCCATAGATGCGCTCCAAGAGTGACAGATTGTCATTCTAACTTGGACTGCAGCCTGATTCCCTTCGCTGCGTCGGCGGCGTACCTTTCATCCAACTAATCACGGAGACATTTTATGAGTTCAATCATTCGCAATGCACTCGTGACCGGCGCGACTTCAGGCATCGGGCAGGCCATTGCCGAAACATTGGCTGCGCGAGGTGTCCGCGTCATCGTGTCGGGCCGGGATGCAGCCCGCGGCAACGACGTCGTCAAGAAGATTCGCGCCCGCGGGGGAGATGCACTGTTTCAGGCTGCCGATCTGGCCACGGCGGCCGCGGCATCGGACCTTGCCAAAGCATCGGAGAAGCTCGTCGGCAGCGTTGATATTTTGGTCAACAACGCCGGCATCTTTTCGTTTGGGCCAACTGCCGAAACCACCACGGCGGCCTTCGATGCGATGTTCGCCAGCAATGTACGCGGCCCTTTCTTTCTTGGGGCGGGGTTGGCACCACTGATGGCGGCCCGCGGATGGGGGCGGATAGTCAACATCACGACCATGGCCGCGCATTTCGGCATGGTGGGAGCAGCCGTCTACGGGTCCACCAAGGCGGCCCTGCAATTGCTGACACAATCGTGGGCCGCGGAGTTCGGTCCGAGCGGTGTGACCGTGAACGCCGTTGCTCCGGGCCCTATTCGAACCGCGGGAACCGCCAGCATGGGCGACGCTTTGGAACAACTGGGCAAGACCACGCCTGTCGGCCGCCCCGGCACCCCGGCCGAAGTGGCTGACGCGGTTGCATTCCTCACATCCGATTCGGCTGCGTACGTCAATGGCGCCACGATTGCGGTCGACGGCGGACGCACGGCTGTGTGAGCAACAGGTCAAAATTGCTACGGAGGAGTCATCATGGCGATTCCACTGCTTGTTTTCGATGTTAACGAAACCCTGCTGGATCTTGAGGCGTTGAAACCGCATTTTGAACGCATGTTCGGTGAAGGCCGCAGTCTTCGAGAGTGGTTTGCCCAAGTGATTCTGTATTCAGAGGCAATCACACTAAGCGATAATTACGTCCCCTTTGGCGAGTTGGGCGGTGCGGTGCTGCGAATGCTTGCTCGCACCCGCGGAGTCCAGATCAATGATAGGGATCTGCAAGAGCTGAAAGAAGCGGTTGCGACAATGCCGCCTCACCCCGAAGTGCGGGCGGCCCTCGTCAGCCTGCGTGAGGCGGGATTTCGTCTATACACTCTGACAAATAATCCCAAAGCCACCTGCGCGCGGCAGCTCGAGCAGGCCGGAATCGCCAGTTTATTTGAACGGCAGTTTAGCGTCGACGACACGGTGCATCGCTACAAACCGGCCCGCGAGGTATACCGCGAAGTGGAGACTTACTTCGGCCTGCCGCCCGCGGATTTGTGCCTTATCGCCTGTCATACGTGGGATATTCTGGGAGCAGCGGCGGCTGGATGGAAAACAGCTTTCATCGCCCGCCCTGGCAACGCACCACTGGCTGTCGGCTCTCAGCCACTCATAGTCGGACCCGATCTGAAGGTCGTGGCCCAAGAACTCATACAGCGGTTCGCCGCTTAGAGTGGAGCAACCTGAGCAAGCATTTCGAACAAATTGTTGATGGTTTTTGCTCATCGACAAGTGGAACTGTTCGAACGCACCTGCCGAGCGGGCTCTTAAACGGCGCGATTCAGCAGCGCTTCCCCCCGCCTCAGCCGCTCAATGTTCCCGGCGACCTCATCGGCGATTTCGCCGTATGATCGGTCGGTGACCCCTGCGATGTGCGGCGTCGCAATCACATTCGGCAACGCCAGTATCGGATCATCGGGTGCGACCGGTTCGGCTTC
>DATNKC010000485.1:0-2553 GCA_035603615.1 Steroidobacteraceae bacterium
CGGCGTGCACGCGCTGATCAATTTCGGCCGACGTGGCGCCGAACGACACAGCGCTCATGAGCAAAGCAGCGACCGCCAAACTCGATGCCGCGAATAATTTTCGTTTCATAAATCTTCCCTAGTTGTTGGCTAATTAACACAAGTTAGTTTACGCAAACGGCTGAGCGGCGATACCCGGTGACGGCGCTTAGTGAAGTAGGTGTTTGCTTACGCGTCGGGTCCGTTTAGGCCGACACATCGAGTGTTGCGCGGGCGCGTGCAGAATAGAAGGAGGCATTCTGCTGTCCACGCAAAGCTTCCCGCGAAAACTCGATCAAGTGATAGCCGATGAAGCCGACGCCGAACAGCGCTTCAATCTGCCCGCGTTTGATGGCCTGCCATGCCATACGCCAGAACGGCCGCCGATAGTCGGCGAGCAATCCGACGCGCACCAGCAAATTGGCCATGAGCGTCAAGCCGCGCTTTAGGTTGGATCGAGTCAGCCGCGCACCCCCGGGCGTCGCCAGCCGATTGGCATAGGTCGCCTCGATCTGGTGCGTGAAGCGCGCGTATAAGCGCTCAGGGTCATAGGCATATTCGATGCAGCGGCGCCAGCTGGCGACAACCTCATCGTAGGGCCGCAAAAAGTCCACGTTGCTCTCGCGCGCGCCGTTTTCAACCAACCGCCCATCCCTCGCGAGACGATCCCACAGCGCAGTTTTAGGCAATGCCTGCAACAGGTTCATCGTGAGCATGGGGATCTGCGAGCGGTTCACGAAATCCGTAAGGTGCGCCTCAGTCTCTGGCGTATCTGAGTCCAGACCCAGAATGATTCCTGAGACTACCTCCAACCCATAGCTGTTCAGTGTCTGTATCGCCTCGAACATCGGCAACGAGGCATTGTGTTCCTTGCGCATCGCTTTCAGCGCCCCGAGCTCGGGCGTTTCTATGCCGACAAATACCGCATCGAATCGAGCCTCGCGCATCATGGCGAGGATGTCGGGTTGTTTGGCGATATTCAGGGTCGCCTCGCAGGCAAAGGAAACCGGATAGCCATGTTTCTTCTGCCACGCCACCAGATGCGGCAACATGTCCCGGGTCGCCTTGCGATTGCCGATGAAGTTATCATCGACAAAGTACAGGCTGGCCGGGCGAATTTTTTGCGACAAAATGAAGTCCAGCTCGCCGATCAGCTGCTGCGGGGTTTTCATCCGGGGTTGGCGCCCGTAAAGGTTGGGAATATCGCAGAACTCGCACAAGTACGGGCATCCGGAAGAGAATTGCAATGTGCCGAGAAGATACTTGTCGAGCTGAACGAGGTTATACGCGGGATACGGAAAGTCGGTCAGCGCCAGGCGCTTGGCGCCGCTGCAGCGTACTTGCTTCGGCGGCGCGTCGATCGCGGCATCGATTTGGGCGAGGAGTGCATCGGTCGCTTCACCGAGTTCTCCAATATGCAAATAATCGTAGTCCGTATATTTCTCGGGTGCCGCCGAAACCGACGGTCCCCCGAGCACGGTTACTTTGCCGCATGCCTTGGCGCGACGGCAAACATCGTGGATCTCGGCCTCTTGAATGTGCATGCCCGTGACGAACACGGCGTCGGCCCACTCGAAATCGGATTGTTCCGCCCGTTGCATGTTCTCATCGATGAATCGCACCGGCCAACTCCGCGGCAGATAGTTGGCGATCAATAACAGGCCTTGCGGAGGCATGAACGCCTTCGCACCGACCAGGCGGAAGGCATGAGAAAAAGTGCCAAAGGCGGGCGCATAGGCCGGGAAAATGCACAGGATGCGTCTGAGATTTATCGTTGAGACCACGGTGCGCACGCAACAATGCTGATTGCGATGCCGCCCTCCAGCAATGCCATGAAATCGGCGCCGCCAGCCAGCGCTGCGCCTATGAACCCGTCAGAAAACTCCTACCGCCAACGAGGCAGTCAAGCTCAGTGCGGCTTGCGACCGAAGTGATAGCTGAGTGACGCTTTACCCAGGCTATCGGCCTCGATGGCCGCGAGCATCATCGCCGACGTGGCATCGGCCGGCACCGCCAGCGCGGTCACTTTCAGCGCGTAAACGGTCATCACGTAGCCATGCGGTTCGTCTGTGGGAGGCGGGCATGAGCCGCTGTAACCCACGACGCGAAAGCCATTCTTGATCTGCGCGGCGCCGCTCGGCAATTTCGAGCCATCGTTCTTGCCGGCATCTCGGCTCAACGAGGTGGTGCTGGCGGGAATATTGACCATGAGCCAATGCCAGAAGCCTCGTCCCTGCATGGCATCGGGATCGAATAAGGCGACCGCGTAGCTCTTCGTCCCCTGGGGTGCGCCGCTCCAGCGAAGCGCAGGCGATTGGTTTCCGCCCGTGCAACCAAAACCGCTGAAGACGAATTCTTGCGCCAAGGGCTTATCGGGCCCGATGTCGCTGCTGGTCAATTGAAAATCGGCGGCAAACGCCGGACCGAGCGCGGCGGCAGCCAAAAACACTGTAACCAGTATCATCGCGCGTCGATTTTGCATTGTTGTTTTCCCCCTTGCCCGACCATACCAGAGGTGCGGATAAACTGCATGTC
>DATNKC010000486.1:0-2429 GCA_035603615.1 Steroidobacteraceae bacterium
TGGGTCAAGCAGTCGCGCGCCGATGTCGCGCAACTCAGGGTGCTGCAGGACCGTCTCGTCATCATGGACAGCAAACGCCATGATGCCGAAGCCCGTCTTGCGAAAATCTCTCAGAGCCTCATCTCGCAGCTGACCGCCACCGCGGCGCCGATGAGCGCCCGAGCGCCGAAGATCGACGCACCCCCACGCGCGGAAAGTCAGCCCGTCCTAACTGCCGCCCCGCCCGCGCATGCAGCTCCGGCGCAGCGCAGCGAGCAGGCGACAGAAACGACGTCCACGTTGGATCAGAAACCCAAAGGGTTCGGGTTAATCTTTTGGATCAGCACGGCTGTGGTCGCGCTACTGCTGTGGATATCGATTCGTACCGTCATGAGCGTGGTGGGGCCTGTGCGCCGAATCCGGTCGGCGACGTTCAAGATCGCCGGCGGAGAAACCGGCGTCCGCGTGAAGCGGGGAGGCATCCGGGAGCTGGACGATCTGGCCATTTCGTTCAATCTCATGGCCGAACAATTGGCCGATGCGAAGGCGACGACGCGCACCTACCAGGAGCAACTGGAGGCGAGAGTAAAGCTGCGCACACGGGAGCTGCGACACCTGGCGGAGCACGATCCGCTCACGCTGCTACCGAATCGGCGACAGTTATTTGCGCATCTGAAGGCGGCGGTCGCGCGCGCCGAGGCGAGCGCCGCGTACGTCGGGGTCTTCTTCGTCGATCTGGACAATTTCAAGAACATCAACGATAGCCTGGGCCATGCCTTCGGCGACCGCATGCTGAGCGCGATCGCGGCGAGATTGCTTGCAACGACGAACGCTGCTGGATTTGCGGCGCGCCTCGGCGGCGATGAGTTCACCGTCGTGTACGACGACGTCAAGAATGTGGAAGCGGTGAATTCATTGGGACAGGATCTGGTGCGCGCATTTCAGGCGCCGATTGAAGTCGACGGCCGGCATCTCATGATCAGTATCAGTGTCGGCGCCAGTATGTATCCCGAACACGGCAGCGATGCCGAGGCGCTCTTGCGGGCGGCGGACGCCGCGCTATTCCGCGCGAAAGCTCTGGGACGAAGCCAATTGGTCGTCTTTAGCCCGGCGCTACTGGAAGCGGCCTCCGAAAAGTTCACGATCGAACAGGGACTGCGCTATGCGCTGGAGCGGGATGAATTCGAACTGGTTTTTCAGCCGGAAGTCGATGCCCTAACCCTAAAGACGCGTCTGGTCGAAGCCTTGTTGCGTTGGCGTCTGCCTGACGGGCGATGCGCGTTGCCCAGTGAGTTTTTGGGTATCGCCGAAGAGTCCGGTCTCATCATGGAAATCAGTGATTGGGTCCTGCGAACTTCCATCGAAAACGCGGCGCATTGGCACCATGGCGCCTGGCCGGAGGCCCGCGTCGCCATCAACCTGTCCTCGCGTCAGCTGCTCGATGCTCATTTTGTGGACCGAGTTACAGGGTTGCTGCGGGAGCATCAACTGCCGGCGCGCTGCATTGAGATTGAGCTTACCGAAAACGTGCTTCAAACCGGCGCGGCGACCATTGAGGTATTGCGTCAATTGCGCAGCCACGGTGTATCGATCGCGCTCGATGACTTCGGCATCGGCTACTCCTCACTGGCGTCGCTGGAGCAGCTGCCGTTGACACGGGTGAAGCTCGATCGTGCCCTGATCGCGAGCGTGCATACGAGCTCCCGTTCGGCGGCGATCGCCAAGGCGCTGGTGGGACTGTGTCACGGCATTGAGCTGGAAGTGACCGCCGAGGGTATTGAGTGCCTTGAGCAACTGACTTTGCTCTCGGATCTCGCGCCCATTTACCTCCAGGGTTTTCTGCTCGCGCGTCCTGTGCCGGCGGATCAGGTCTTATCGCTGATGGCGACGCTGCCCGATCACCTCGCATCGCTTCTGCTCACAGGCTCAGGCAAGACTGTTAGTCAACGACCCTCATTCCATAAACCGACCCAGGCCAACTTAGCCAATCGAAGTCGTTAGTGGGCCGGCGGCATCGCCGTACACATCGAGGTCTTAGCGCTTGGGAAGATGCTGCGGCTTCGCCGCTGTTGCGCCCGAGGGTTTCGGCTTCGCCGGTTGATCAGCGGAAGCTTGAGCGTTTGCTGCCGTGATCGGTGGACTATGGACGCGATTTGACTTGTCAAGGGTTCCCGGCGCGGCGCTGGCGTGCGCAGATCGCGCAACGGTGCTGTGCGCCCGAGGCGCAGCGGACACTGCGGCTCTATGCATGGCCGCGGCGGCGGCGGGGCGTTCTTCGGCGGGACGTCCGTCAGTGGGGCGCGCTTCGACGGGATGCCCGTCATTGGCACGCGCCATGAACGCGGGATTGCCGGCGGCTTGTCGTGCAAGTTGGTGCTGCAACGCTGTTGGCGGGATATGCGGCTCTGCCGCCGCTGCTCTTTCTTGCGTGGTCGCGGCTGCCGTGATGC
>DATNKC010000487.1:0-4671 GCA_035603615.1 Steroidobacteraceae bacterium
CGTGTATCTCGGCGATGCCAAAGCCAAGGGAAACCCGTTGGCGCAGGCCGTCGGCTTCCTCGGGAGTTCGATCTCGACACCGGGATCGACCGTCGTCGATTGGACGGCAGGCGTCGTGACGGGCACCGCCGCGGGTACGCCTAGTCCTCTGCCGCCTGGCGCCGTCGCGCCGGTGCCAGGCGGCGGTCCAGGGTCGCCCGGCGGCACGACAACCGCGCCCCCGCCCACGACCTCGCCAACGACTCAGCCGAACCCATGAGCTCACGGTTCCTAAAATTGCGCCCCGGCGCAGCGGGTTTCACCCTGGTCGAGATCTTGGTGGCACTGCTGATTTTGGCGATCATGGCGGGACTGGGGTATTCGACCTACCGCGCCGCGCGAATCTCGGCGGAGCGCACCGAGGATTCTCTGAAACGATCCCGCGAGATTGAATTCGGCATGCGCATCATGGTGGCCGATTTTGCGCAGCTGGTACCCCGACCCGTACGGGATATCCTGGGGCAAAGCAGACTTCCCGCGTTGCGCGGCACGCCGGGCGCGGGGAGCGTGACCGCAACCTCGGCAAGCCTGGGTGCGAATTCCAGCGGCAGCTTGGGTTCGAACTCCAGCATGAGCTTCAACTCAGGCGCCACTCCAAGCCCCGGCATGTCTTTCAATTCCGGATCGAGCTCGAGCTCAGCCTTTGGATCGACGACCGATCCGAACACGGTCTCGATGGTCGACTTGACTCGCGCCGGATGGTCGAACACCGCCGGCCAGCAACGCAGCACCCTGCAGCGGGTTTCCTACGCCCTGGTGGGCGATGTGCTCAAGCGCAGCTATCAGGTCAATTTGGACACCGTGCAGGGGAATAAACCGGTGGTGCAGGACCTGTTGACCGGCGTGCAGGGTGTGCAGCTGCGTTATCTGGATAGCAATCAAGCGTGGCAAAACCAATGGCCCGAAAGCACGACCATTCAAAACGGCTCGACGGCAGACTGGCAGTCGCGGCCCATCGCGGTGGAAATCATCATCCAATTCAAGGATTGGGGCGCGATACGCCGCCTCGTTGAGGTTTCGGGATGAAGTCCTTCAAGGGCGGCCGGCAGCGGCAGCGCGGCGTCGCGTTGATGATTGCACTCATCCTGGTCGCGCTCGCGACCGTATTGGCAACCAAGTTGAGTTTCGATGGCTTTCTCGAATTGCGGCGTACCACCAGCATGATGGCGGCGGAGCAGGCATTGCATTTCGGCCTGGGCGCCGAAGCGCTGGCCGCGGATGTGCTCATGCAGGATGCGCAGACCAGTCCCCAATACACGACGTTGGCGGGTCCTTGGGCGCAGGTGACACAGCCGTTGCCCATCACCCCGGATAACAATCCGGAGGGCGAGCCCATCGGTACGATGCAAGGTTCTCTGGAAGATATGCAGGGGCGCTTCAACTTGAACAGCCTCGCCCGCTTGGGAGCGGACGGCGTCACCGAAGATCCCCTGCCGCTGCAGCAATTTCAGCGTCTCTTGGCCTCGGTCGGCGTGGAACCGAAGTGGGCGGGATTGGCGCGCGATTGGCTCGATCAAGACGATGTCGTGGGGAATCCCGACGGCGCGGAGGACACGGTCTATACCTCGCAAACACCGCCCTACCGCACCGGCAATTGGCCCATGATGTCGCCCAGCGAGCTCATGAACCTCCCAGGCTTCGGCGCCGATCGCTATAGCAAGATCGCGCCCTATGTCACCGCCCTGCCCAGCGCCAATACCAAGATCAATCTTTGCACGGCGCCGGCGCTGGTGCTCGAGAGCCTGGTGCAAGGCCTGAGCGGCGAGTGGTCCAACAATCCCGCGGAGCTGACGAATAGCCGCAAGACCGGCTGCTTTCCCGACGTGCAGACCTTCACCAGTGTGGCCACGTCTTCCGGCGGACCTTCAGCGATGGCAGGCCTCGGCACTCCCCTCGGCACGCAAAGTCAATACTTTCAGCTCACTACGCGCGTGGCGCTTGGCACTACGGAGTTCACCTTGTACAGTCTTTTGTTTCGCGGCACCGCCAAGGTCACCCCGTTGCTGCGATCATTTGGGACGCCCTAAGAGCCATGCCGCAATCGTTGTTACTACGCCTCCCCCCGCCGGGCCAAGACGAGACCGAGTGGCTGATATTGGATGAAGCCGGCGCACCGACGCCGTCCCGCCAGCGAGGATCCTTGAGCCTTGCCGCGGCGGTGTGGCGCTCGGGAAGGGTCGTGGTGCTGGCACCGGCAGCTCAGATTCTATTGGCCGAGCCGGCACTCCCTCCCGGCGGCGGACCCAAGCTGGTGCGGGCGGTACCATTTGCACTCGAAGAACACCTGACCGAAGACGTGGATCAGTTGAGCTTCGCGATCGGCCAGCGGCGCAGCAACGGCACCACACCCGTGGCCGTGGTGTCGCGCTCGGTGATGCAAGGCTGGATCGCCGATTTGAGCGCGGCCGGATTCGATCCCCAGGCGATCTATCCCGACATCCTGGCGATGCCGGAGAATCCCGGCCAGACCGTATTGTGGCTGGAGAACGATCGCCTGGCAGTGCGTCGCCCCGGCGCCATTCCCTTCGCCGTGGAACTCGCGCCGGTGAAGGAGGCGCTCGTGGTGGCGGGCGTCATCAGCGACCCAATGCTGGCAAGCGAGGAGCCCAAGCCGAAGGAAAGCGCGATTCTCTACGTGACGCGCGAAGACTGGGCCCGGGTGCAAGGGGATTTTGAAGAGTTGCTGGAAGAATTCGCCTCGCTCAAGGTTCAATTGCTCAGCGAAGGTCCGCTGCCTTGGTTGGCTCGCGGGATGAAAAGTGCCGACGCCGTCAATCTGCTGCAGGGCGAGTATTCGCGCACCGCCGACTACGGCGCGCGCTGGCACCGATGGCGGCTTCCGGCCGCCCTCGCCGTCGCACTTCTCGTGGTCCATGTCGCCGCGCAGGCGCTGCAAATTCGTCAAGCCAAGCATGAGTCGGCGGCACTCGACAGTGAGATCTCACAAGTGTTCTCCTCAGCCATGACGGGCAATGCATCAGGTGATCCACGCCGGCAAATGCAGTCCAAACTCGAGCAAATCCGCAAATCCGGCGCCGGTCCGCAATACTTTCTGCGCACCCTGCAATCATTGAGCGGCGCCTTGGCGGCGGCGCCGAAAACCACCATCAGTGCGTTGAGCTACCGGGAGAACGCGTTGGATATGACGATAAACGCGCCAAGTCTCGCCGCGCTTTCGCAATTGACCCAGTACGTGGGCAAAGAGGGACTTGCCGCCGAAATTCAATCGTCGAATCCCGTGGCCACCGGCGTCGAGGCGCATCTTCACATTCGCGATCAGCGCGCGGCTGCGAAGCGATGAACAAATTAAAAGCATGGTATGCGGGTCTGCAGCAGCGTGAGCAGCGCGTGGTTGCGGTGGGTGCCGTCGCCTTAGGATTGATCATCCTGATACTCGGCATTCTCATGCCATTGCAATCCGCCGTCTCCCGCGCAATCCAGGGAAACGCAACCCGACGTGAGGATTTGGCCTGGATGCGCGCGAATGCGCCCGAGATCCGCGCACGCGCCGGCGAGGTTCCCGAGCCTTTCAAGGACGCGCCGGTCGTGCTGGTCGATCGAATCGGACGCGAGGTCGGGCTGGGCAGTGCGCTGCGGGGGACGCAGCCCAACGCGACCGGGGGCGTTCGCGTGCAGCTGGAATCCGCGTCTTTCGACACGATGGTGACTTGGCTGGATACCTTGGATCGGCGCTTCGGTCTTGCCATCGAATCGATCACCGTGGATCACACGCCCGCCCCGGGTCTGGTCAATGCCAGCATCTCGTTCACCCAGCCGCGACATTAAGCGCACGCCGCCGGCTAGACGCTGGCCGCTCATCCTCCTCGGTCTGATCGGTCTGATCGTACTGTCAGCCGTCGTGATCTTCGCGCTGCCGGCCTCCCTCGCCGCGCGCTTCATGCCGGCCCAAGTTCACGCTGAGGACTTTTCCGGCAACCTTTTGCATGGCGCTGCGGGAAAGATCAGCATCAACGCGCGCGATGCCGGTGCGATTGAATGGCGGCTGCATCCGCTTTCCTTGTTGCGGCTCGAGATCGTTGCGGATATTCACTGGGTGAAGGTCGGCTTCCTCATCGACGGCACGGCGGAAATCGGCCCCGGCCGTTTCGCCGCGCACGACATCAGGGGCGGCGGTCCTGTTGAGGACCTTCAGACACTCGGGTTTGCAGCGGGTTGGAAAGGCAGCGTCTCGGTGGCTTTCAGCGAGATCAAAGGCACGTTCCGCCAGCTCGATGCGGCGGTCGGCAAAATTGACGTGGCCAATCTTGCATCCTTGAGCATAGCCGAGGGATCGGACCTCGGCAGCTACGAGCTGCAACTCGCTCCGCAAAGCATCGCCCCCGACGGCAGCATCAGCGCAACGGTCAATGACAAGGGCGGACCGGTGGAGGCTCAGGCGCAGATTCGATTCTCCCCCGCGACGCGCACCGGCATGTTGTCCGGGACGCTCAAGGAGCGCGCCGAGGCCTCCCCGGCCCTTCGCGGTCAATTGAACAACTTATCGCAACTTCGCCCGAGGGACAGCGCCGGACGATTTCCGGTGGAACTCGAATTCACGTTCTAGTGACATTGCGCGGGAGTTGGTTTCGAATGGCTAGCGTCGGTCGAGTGGCCCCATGCAGCACTCGTATG
>DATNKC010000488.1:0-5249 GCA_035603615.1 Steroidobacteraceae bacterium
CGTCTCCGGAGCAAGTGACGGTGCCCGCACTGGCGCGCGTAACAAGACCTGACGGGCTTGCCATTCGGTTGCCGGATCGAGTTCGCTGAAAAAGGTCACTTCGCCCACCGACAACGAAGCCGTGGGTACGCCATCCCGATAAAGCACCCGGTTGCCCGCCAGCGAAGTAATCTTCGGCCCGGGCGTTAGAATGCCCGCAAGATTCAGCGGGTCCGAACCCGACACGGCGAGCCAGGTATCGGCATCCGGTTGTCGTCGAATTTCGCGCAGCATGCCAATGGCGTCGGGCAGCGCAAACTGCTCGCCGGAAAACCCAGCGACGAAACGTCCGCCACGGATCTCGCCGCGGCTCTCGAGCCTGCGAAAAACGCGCAACAGTTCCCGCCATGGCGGCAACCATGCCGCCTCGCGTTCGATGAGCCGCCAGAACACCACGCCGTACCGGCGCAGCAGCGTGCGCGCGACATGCTCGACGGCATCGCCATCGGACTCGGTGGCGGTCCGGCGTACCAGCGACCAGCGGCCCGCATCCTCCACCCCGAACAAGGCCGTGCGGGAGCGACGCCGAATGCTTGTACGCCGCTCGCCCGACGGGACCAGCAGCGCCCGCAAGCCGCCAAAACTGTCGGAAGTTACGAGCCCTAGCGCCACCAACTCCGCAACGGCCTCCTCGAGTTGCGATCGCAACAGACCGCCGCCTTCCAACAAATCCTGAAAGAACGAAGCCCCGTTCTGTCGAATCCAGTCCGCGACCATTTGCGCTCGCGGACTTGGACGCGTGCCATCCGTCTGGGGCGACAATGACGTCCACAAACCGCAATGTCGCCGCGGAAGTATGGTGATGGGCGTGGTTCGCAACGGCGACGCCCTTCTATCGCCGGCTGTGCCGCTGCGGGGGCGCAGGCGCATCCATGTGAGATGTCCCGCGAGGCACCGTTCGTCGAGCCAGGCTTGATCGTAGTCGGCCAGCCGCGCCGGCAAGATCTCGGCTTCCCATGCGGCGGCCGGCGCTTCAAAGCCTTCCAACTGGGCAAGGATCGTATCAAGCGCCTTCGGGCCGACCATTCGTGCTTTCGGAGCGGCGCGCTGCCAGTTGAACAGAAAACGCAGGAAGTCACGCGCAGCCACCGGCTCGATCTCGGCGCGCAGACGCTTGATCGTGTAGTGGTGGATGCGCGACAGAAGCCGGCGCTCGCACCACTCGTCGTCGATCGCATTCGCCGCGAAACGCCCGCGCATGGCGAAACCTTCGGCCTCGAGGCTCGCGAGCGGCACTCCGACCTCGTTCGTGGTCATTCCCAACGGCGACGCCAGTGTGGCTGTTGCGATTGGCCCCGAACCTTCAAGGCGGCCGCGAATGATTTCGACGAGGGCGTCGTCGCCCGACCACGCGCGAGTTCCTTGAGTGGAAGACACGCCGATCTCGGGCTCAATTTTCGCCAATGGCCATAATGCGCGGAACTGCGCCGCGCGCTCGGCGGAAATCCACAGCGTGACGCCCCCCATCTCCAGACGCCCTGCGCGTTTCATCGCTGCGAGGTCCTTCAGCCAACCGCACCAGCGGGGTTCTGCCATGACTTCGGCGTCGGTCAAGAACCCCAGCCAAACCAGGGCGTCATGCAACTCGTCAGCATTTTCCGCGTCCGGCCATGCTTCGCCGCGCACCCGCGCGATCGCCTCCGGATCAAGGCGGCCAAGATCGGACGCATCCTCCGGCGAAATCCAGCGCCGGGCCATCACCGCCCGGGTCCGGCGCTCTTCGAGCGGTGCGTCGTCGAGGAAGGCATAGGGCCGCGCCGACAACACTTCCAGGGCCAGCGGCGAGGGTTGCGTAAGGTCGCGCGCCACGGTCCGAACGCTGCCAGCCTCGATCGCCTTAAGAAGGCGCTCGAGTCCTTCAACGTCCATCGCGTCAGTCAAGCTGTCCCCGACGGCCTGACTGACCAGCGGATGATCGGGGATTTCACGTTCGCCCTGAAGATTCTCTGCACAGGCGATCTGGTCGGGGAACACAGCGCCGATCAGATCTTCGGCGCCCATGCGGGCGAGCTGCGGCGGCACTTTTTTTCCGCCGCGGAAGCGTGGCAGTGCCAAGGACACGCCAACCACCCAGCGCCAGCGCGTCGTGAACATCGGAGAATCAAGCAGCGCCTGGGTGAGCACGGTTCTCACCGAAGCTGAGTGCAAATAGCGAACAACTTCATCCAGGGCGAAGCTGTGCGCTTCGGTCAGCGAAATGACGATATTGTCCTCGGTAGCTGCGGCCTGAAGCTCGAAGTTGAACTTGCGGCAGAATCGCTTGCGCAGCGCCAGCCCCCACGCGCGATTGATGCGGCTGCCATAGGGCGAATGAACGACGAGCTGCATGCCTCCCGCCTCGTCGAAAAAGCGCTCGAGCACGATGGTCTGCTGTGTCGGCAAGCAGCCCAGCGCACCATAACCGGCCCGCAAGTATTCCACCAACTGCTCGGCCGCGGCCGAAACAACGCCAAGCTCGTCCACCAGCCATCGCAGCGCGGACCCTCCCGTCTGGTCCCGTTGAAGCCGTTCCGCAATATCGGCTCGCAATCGGGATACCGCTTCCGAGAGTTCGTCGGTTCGTCCGGGAGCCTCGCCGAGCCAGAATGGAATGGTGGGAGCCATGCCGTGCGCGTCCTCGACGCGGACGACCCCACGCTCGATGCGCTGGATCTTGTAGCTCCGGTTGCCGAGCTGGAAAACATCACCGGCAAGGCTTTCGACGGCGAAATCCTCGTTCACGGTTCCGATGAAGTGGTTTTCGGGTTCCAGCAATACCTGATAGTCGGCGTTGTCGGGGATGGTTCCCCCCGCGGTTAGCGCGGTCAGCCGCGCGCCACGGCGTCCGCGCAAGACTTGATTGACGGCATCATGGTGGATCAACGCACCGCGCCGGCCGCGCCGCGTGCTGAAACCGTCCGCCAGCATGTCGACGACCGCTGCGAAATCTTCCCGAGACAGATCGCGGTATGGCCACGCTCGCCGGATCAGCGCAAACAGTTCATCGTCGCTCCACTCGCGCGAGGCCACCTCCGCCACGATCTGCTGCGCCAGTACGTCCAGCGGCCGGTTTGGTATCGTCAGACGATCGAGCTCGCCACGACGAACGCTGTCGAGTAGCGCCGTGCACTCCACCAACTCATCTCGCGATAGCGGAAACAGGCGGCCCTTGGGCGTGCCGCCAACCGCGTGACCCGACCGTCCCACCCGCTGCAGGAAACTGGCAATCGAACGGGGTGAGCCGAGCTGACATACGAGGTCGACATCGCCGATATCGATGCCAAGTTCGAGCGATGCGGTGGCAACCAGCGCCTTCAGTTTGCCAGTCTTGAGCCGCTGCTCGGCATCGAGCCGCTGCTCCCTGGCAAGACTGCCGTGATGTGCGGTTACGTTGGTCTCGCCGAGCAACTCGGAAAGCTTGCGTGTTACCCGCTCCGCCATCCTGCGCGTGTTGACAAATATCAGCGTGGTCCGGTGCTGTTCGACCAATCCCGCCAGACGGCGGTAGACCTGCTCCCACACCTCCGCCGACATGACCGCTTCGAGCGGAGAATCCGGAACGTCCAAAGCGAGATCGCGATCGCGACGATGGCCGGAATCCACGATGGCGCAGTCCGGACGGCCTTCGCCACCCGTGCCCGCGCCGACCAGAAATTGCGCGACATCCTGTATGGGTTTCTGTGTCGCCGAGAGCCCGATGCGCAGCGGCGGAACTGTGCAAATCGACGCCAGGCGTTCAAGCGAGAGCGCCAGATGGCTGCCGCGCTTGTTCGGGGCCATCGCGTGAATTTCGTCCACGATCACCGTCCGCGTGGTCGCGAGCATGCGGCGTCCGGTCTCGGATCCCAGCAGGATGTAAAGGGATTCCGGCGTCGTCACGACGATGTGCGGCGGCCGCCGCGCCATGCGCTGTCGTTCTGCGGCCGGTGTGTCGCCGGTGCGCACCCAGGTCCGGATTTCGACATCAGCGTGCTCCTGCTCGCGAAGCTTCTGCCGAATGCCAGCAATCGGAGCCTCAAGGTTCCCGCGGATGTCGTTAGACAGCGCCTTCAGCGGGGAGACATAGAGGATCTGGGTCTCATCCTCGAGCCCGGCGGCGACACCCTGCCGGACCAGGTCGTCGATCGCCGCCATGAACGCGGCGAGTGTCTTGCCCGAGCCGGTAGGCGCGGCGATCAGTACGTTGCGGCCAGCCTTGATGAGCGGCCACGCGTCTGCCTGTGCCGGCGTGGACACCTTGAAGTGCTCTTCGAACCACGCGGTAACGGAAGGATGGAACAATGTCCTGGAAAGCATGCCTGAACCATAAGAGCGACGCGCCCGTAAGCGGACGATCCGCGCAACTGTAGCAAAATTGGGTGTACCGATGCATATGGTGTTTTGTTGTCATGAATCAACGGGCTGACGCATCTGGGGTGGGCGCGTGCAATCACTGTAGGGCCGCCGCGATGCCGATCGCAGCGCCGAAATGGAGGCTCTGGACTAATCTGTACTGGATGCGCCTATGTTCCATGCGGAGACAACAAGCAGGACGCCTTAAGTTTGCCATTCGGTCCCGCAAGGGCGGGACCTGGAGAGGGTTACCCCGGTCCAAGACTCACCGGAACAGGTCCTTCCACTCCAGGACCGCTCAGCGTGCTAGTCGCATCAATTCACAAGACGACTGTTGGGTATGTCCAAACTCAATGGCAATGAGGGCCTATTCCGGCGGCTTTAGCTCACCCGCAATCCATCCCGCCTTGTCAGATTTCACCGGGTCCGTTGCTTCGGTTACGGTAATAAAGCGATCGCATTTTGCGCATTCGAAGTTGCGCAAATCGTACCCGGTGGCTCCGGGCAGTGTCCGGCTCAGGCTCATAGGGTTCGCACACCTAGGGCAGTGCGGACGCTCAATCGGGAGAAGCGACGGTTTGGGGCAAGTATGAGATTGCGGCATGTTATGCATCCCCTTTTGATCAGGCGGAAGCTAGAGGCCAAAACAGGCAAGTAGCAGATGTCGGCCGGCACCGAGAGATCCGAGCGGCCGAGCATCCGATATCGCCGAAGGCGTCCGCTGCGGGCACATCCGCGCATCTACGAGATGTGCAATGGTACGTTTCGGAAACCGCGCCGCGACTGAACATGCATCGCCGCACCTTGCAGCGCATCCTCGTCAAGCGCGCACCGATAGTTTGGTTCGGCGCGAGGAACGATCAGCACGTCGTGTAGATGCCACCCGCCTTACCGTTTGG